>NZ_BLKW01000001.1 GCF_010723305.1 Mycobacterium botniense
GCGAGGAGGTTGTGACCAGCGAGGGCGTCATCGGGGGAAGGCGATCTGCTCAACCCCGATGAAATTCCACCCGCCAGATCGTCTTGCAGCAGCCGATTCTGCGCAACCACGAGCTGGCCAAGCTGATCAACCTCGACCCCGAAATCGAGGTCAACGGCCGTCGGCACGGATTACGTTCCCAGGTGATTCGGTGCCTCTACCCGTGGCCGAGGGCGGCGCAGGCCTGAAGGCCGCGCTGGACGAGGTCCGGGCGCAAACGTCGGCGGCGATTGCCGACGGCGCGCGGATCATCATCCTCTCCGATCGCGAGTCCGACGAAACCATGGCCCCGATCCCGTCGCTGCTGGCCGTGTCGGCGGTGCACCACCATCTGGTCCGGGCGTTTACGCACCCGGGTCGGGCTGGTGGTGGAGTCCGGCGACGCCCGCGAGGTGCACCACATGGCCATGCTGGTGGGCTTCGGTGCCGGAGCCATCAATCCCTACATGGCGTTCGAGTCAATCGAAGACATGATCGACCGCGGGTGCTCGAAGACATCGACCGTGAGACTGCGCAACTACATCAAAGCCGCCGGCAAGGGTGTGTTGAAAGTGATGTCGAAAATGGGCATCTCCACGCTGGCGTCCTACACGGAGCGCAGCTGTTCCAGGCGGTGGGCATCTCGCAGGAGTGCTCGACGAATATTTCACCGGTCTGAGCTGTCCCACCGGTGGGATCACCCTCGACGACATCGCCGCCGACGTCGCCGATCGCCACCGGTTGGCGTTCCTGGATCGGCCTAACGACCGGGCGCACCGCGAGCGGAGGTTGGCGGGGAATACCAGTGGCGCCGTGAGGGAGGTATCACCTGTTCAACCCCGAGACCGTCTTCAAACTTCAGCACTCCACCCGCACCGGCCAGTACAAAATCTTCAAGGAGTACACGAAGCTGGTCGACGATCAGAGCGAGCGGCTGGCCACACTGCGCGGGCTGCTGAAGTTCAAAACGGGTGTGCGTCCGCCGGTGCCGCTCGATGAGGTGGAACCGGCCAGTGAGATCGTCAAGCGCTTCTCGACGGGGGCGATGAGCTACGGCTCGATCTCGGCCGAGGCACACGAGACGCTGGCCATTGCGATGAACCGGCTGGGTGGACGTTCGAACTGGGGGGAGGGCGGCGAGCACGCCAGCCGCTACGAGCGTGACCCCAACGGTGACTGGCGCCGCAGCGCCATCAAACAGGTGGCCTCGGCCCGGTTCGGCGTCACTTCGCACTACCTGACGAACTGCACCGACATCCAGATCAAAATGGCCCAGGGCGCCAAACCCGGTGAGGGCGGGCAGCTTCCGGGCGCCAAGGTGTATCCGTGGATCGCCGAGGTGCGGCACTCGACCCCCGGGGTCGGGTTGATCTCCCCGCCGCCGCACCACGACATCTACTCCATCGAGGATCTGGCGCAGCTGATCTACGACTTGAAGAATGCCAACCCTGCGGCGCGGATTCACGTCAAGCTGGTCGCCGAGGTCGGCGTGGGCACAGTCGCCGCGGGTGTGTCCAAGGCGCACGCCGACGTGGTGTTGATCTCCGGGCACGACGGCGGAACCGGCGCGGCGCCGCTGACCTCACTGAAGCACGCCGGCGCGCCATGGGAGCTGGGGCTGGCCGAAACACAGCAGACATTGCTGCTCAACGGCCTGCGCGACCGGATCGTGGTCCAGGTGGATGGGCAGCTTAAGACCGGACGCGACGTGATGATCGCCGCATTGCTGGGCGCCGAAGAGTTCGGTTTCGCCACAGCACCGTTGGTGGTGTCCGGCTGCGTCATGATGCGGGTATGTCATCTCGACACGTGCCCGGTGGGTGTAGCGACGCAGAACCCGATTCTGCGCCAGCGCTTCACCGGCAGGCCCGAGTTTGTCGAGAACTTTTTCCTGTTTATCGCTGAGGAAGTCCGTGAATACATGGCACAGCTGGGTTTCCGGACCCTCAACGAGGCCGTCGGTCAGGTCGGTTCGCTGGACACCACCCTGGCGCGCGCGCACTGGAAAGCGCACAAACTCGACCTGACTCCTGTGCTACACGAGCCGGAGTCGGCATTTATGAATCAGGATCTGTACTGCAGCTCCAGCCAGGACCACGGTCTGGACAAAGCACTCGACCAGCAGCTGATCGTGATGAGCCGCGAGGCGCTGGACTCCGGAACCCCGGTGCGCTTCTCCACCACCATTTCCAACGTCAACCGTACCGTGGGCACGATGCTTGGCCACGAAGTGACGAAAGCATATGGCAGTCAAGGTTTGCCGGATGGCACCATCGACATCACCTTCGACGGATCTGCAGGTAACAGTTTCGGAGCGTTCCTGCCCAAAGGCATCACGCTGCGGGTATACGGTGACGCCAACGACTACGTCGGAAAGGGTTTGTCCGGAGGCCGTATCGTGATCCGTCCCCCGGACAACACGCCGGAAAACTATGTCGCCGAAGATAACATCATCGCCGGCAATGTGATCCTGTTCGGTGCCACCAGCGGCGAGGCCTTCTTACGCGGTGTGGTCGGCGAACGGTTCGCGGTCCGCAACTCCGGCGCGCATGCGGTGGTCGAAGGAGTCGGTGACCACGGGTGCGAGTACATGACCGGCGGCCGGGTGGTCGTACTTGGCCGCACCGGACGCAACTTCGCGGCGGGCATGTCGGGGGGTGTGGCCTACGTGTACGACCCGGATGGAACCTTCCCGAGCCACCTCAACACCGAAATGGTGGATCTTGACCAACTGGACGAGGACGACCTCGAGTGGCTGCACAGCATGATCGAAATGCATGTCGATGCCACTGATTCCGCGGTCGGCCAACGCATCCTGGCTGACTGGCCAACACAACAGCGGCACTTCGCCAAAGTGATGCCACGCGACTACAAGCGAGTGCTGCAGGCGATCGCTGAGGCGGAGCGCACCGGCACCGACGTCGACCAGGCAGTGATGGCGGCTGCCCATGGCTGACCCGACGGGCTTTTTGAAGTACACCCACCGGGAGCTGCCGAAACGTCGACCGGTGGAATTGCGTGTGCGCGACTGGAACGAAGTCTACGAAGACTTCGACGAGCGCATCGTGCGACGCCAGGCAACCCGCTGTATGGACTGCGGTATTCCCTTCTGCCACAACGGGTGTCCACTGGGTAACCTGATCCCGGAGTGGAACGATCTGGTGCGCAGGGGCCGGTGGCGCGACGCGATCGAACGGTTACATGCCACCAACAACTTCCCGGATTTCACCGGGCGGCTGTGTCCAGCACCATGCGAGCCGGCATGTG
Organism: Mycobacterium botniense; assembly: GCF_010723305.1. NCBI lineage: Bacteria > Bacillati > Actinomycetota > Actinomycetes > Mycobacteriales > Mycobacteriaceae > Mycobacterium > Mycobacterium botniense. The sequence continues at coordinate 3,286 of NZ_BLKW01000001.1, forward strand.
TGCTCGGGATCAACCAGGACCCGGTGACTATCAAGCAAATCGAGCTGGAGATCATCGACCGCGCCTTCGAGGAAGGCTGGGTGCGGCCGCTGCCGCCGGACAGGCTGACCGGCAAAACCGTCGCGGTGGTCGGCTCAGGGCCGGCGGGCTTGCCGCCGCTCAGCAACCCGTGCCGGTCACAGCGTGACCGTCTTCGAGCGCGCCGACCGCATCGGAGGCCTGCTGCGTTACGGGATTCCCGAATTCAAGATGGAAAAGCGTCACCTCAACCGCCGGCTGGAACAGATGCAACAGGAGGGCACCGAATTTCGCACCAACGTCAACGTCGGGTGGACATCGCAGCCGATCAGCTCCGCGCCGAGTTCGACGCGGTGGTGCTGGCCGGTGGCGCCACCGCCTGGCGTGAACTGCCCATTCCCGGTCGTGAACTCGATGGGATCCACCAGGCGATGGAGTATCTGCCATGGGCTAACCGGGTACAGGAAGGTGATGACGTGCTCGGGCCGGACGGTCAGCCACCGATCACAGCCAAAGGCAAGAGGGTCGTGATCATCGGTGGCGGCGATACCGGGGCCGACTGTCTGGGTACCGTGCACCGGCAAGGCGCGATCAGCGTGCACCAGTTTGAGATCATGCCCCGTCCGCCGGACACCCGCGCCGAATCCACCCGTGGCCAACCTATCCCCTGATGTATCGGGTGTCGGCGGCCCATGAGGAGGGCGGGTGTTCTCGGTTAACACTGAGGAATTCGTCGGCCGCAACGGGCATGTCACCGGGCTCAGGGGGCATGAGGTGCGAATGGAGAACGGCAGGTTTGTCAAGGTCGAGGGCACCGATTTCGAACTCGGGGCCGACCTGGTGCTGCTGGCGATGGGGTTTGTCGGCCCGGAGAAAGAGGGGCTGCTCACCGACCTGGGCGTCGAGTTCACCGACCGTGGTAACGTGGCCCGCGGCGACGATTTCAGCACCTCGGTGCCCGGCGTGTTTGTCGCCGGCGACATGGGCCGGGGTCAGTCACTGATCGTGTGGGCGATCGCCGAGGGCCGCGCTGCGGCGGCGGCCGTGGACCGCTACCTGATGGGGAGCAGCGCGCTGCCGGTCCCGATCAAGGCGACGACCGCGCCGCAACGCTAGCCCGGCTTTCATGGAACAGCGCCGATAATTGCTCGGCGAGTCGCTCAGCGTTTGCCAGCTGGTGGGTGTGTAATAACCGGATGTGGCTCTGCGTTAAAGTGGAGTCCAGGTTCAGTCGACCGATTGCTGGAGTGATCACCGTGCCTCTCACCGCAATACCGCAGTCACGGGTGGGACGAATCGCCTGGTCATTGTTCCGACACCCGTTGAAGAGCCGTGAGTTCCCGGCCAAGCACGAACGGCTGGTCACAGCTGAGGATCTGTTGCGTTTCGGGGTGTAGTCCAGGCTGACGCGCGCGCTGGCTACCGCATCGACATTTGCTCAGTTTTATTAAATTGTTATCTGAGGGCGATGGCGCGGAGATATCGCCCGGCCTCAACCAGGCGGGGCGGTTCGGCTGCCGCGCATGACCCGGCCAGCCGGTCACTCTCGATCGCATAAGCCCGAGTCCCGGATGGCCTCAGCCAGCGGCTGCAGCACGGCCGGGTCATGCGGCGGTGCGATATACACGATTCCCAGGTCCAGTCCTTCGGCTTCCAGCGCCGCCGCGTTCTCGATGACCTGCCCGTAGTTGCGGTCCGGCCCCAGAAAAAGGTGCGCAGAAAGCGTGATCGCCTCGGGGTCCCGGCCGATATCGGCACAATGGGCGGCCAGCACGTCGCGCTTACGGGCGAATTCCTCGGCCGGGCCGCCGACGAAGTTCCAGTGCTGGGCATACCGCGCGGTGATGCGCAGCGTCCGTTTTTCGCCGCTGCCGCCGATGCAGATCGGCGGGTGCGGGCGCTGCGGGCCCTTGGGCTCGTTGCGAGCGTCTTTGAGCTGGTAGTAACGGCCGTTGAAGGTTGTGGTCTCCTGGCTGAGCAGGCTGGTCAGCACCTGGCAGGCTTCCTCGAATCGGTCCATGCGCTCTTTGATGCTGCCTAACTCGATGCCATACGCGCCCGACTCTTCTTCATTCCAGCCGGCGCCGATGCCCAGTTCGAGTCGGCCACCGGAGATGATGTCAAGTGCTGCGGCCATATTGGCCAGCACCGCGGGGGTGACGGTAGTGGATACCGGTCACCAGAGTGCCCAGCCGAAGCCGCGTGGTGGCCTGCGCGAGCGCGGTCAGCGTGGTCCAGCCTTCCAGGCAGGGGCCGGTGGAATCCGAGAAGATCGGATAGAAGTGGTCGAACGTCCATCCAGACTCGAAGACCTCGATATCGTCGGCTTGCTTCCAGAGGGCCAGCATGTCGGTCCAGGTCGTGTGTTGCGGCGAGGTTTTGAAGGCGAATCGCATGATCTGAAAGTACCCGGAGACCACGCGACTACACTCGGCGCGCAATGAGCTGCGACCTTGGTCTGGACACCACAATCACGCTGCTGGGGGCCGGCGTGCTCTTTATGCTTGCGCTGGGCCTCGGTGTCTGGAAGTACCGCCAGATGGTGAGCGCCGAGGATCACCGCGCTCATCCCTATGTCGATATCGCGCACCGGGCCGCGCTCCTGTATTCGTTCGCGACCCTGCTGATCGCGGTCTTCGTGGAACTGAGCGCCTGGCCGGCGTGGGTGAACTTGACCGCGGCGATGGTAGCGGTGTTTTTCTTCCTGGCGGCCACGGTCAGCTATATCACTCATGGCCTGCTCCGCGACACCACCAACCAATTCGAACGGCGCACCCGGGGCACAGCGGTGTCCATGACGATGCTCATCGTCGGTGAAATCGGCGGCTTCGGAGTGGTGTTCGCAGGGTTCATCGCAGGGCAGCTGGGGTGACGCGGGCACACTGAAGGCTATGGATCCGGTGACCGCGCTCCGGCAGATCGCCTACTACAAAGATCGGGCCCGCGATGATCCGCGGCGGGCGATGGCCTACCGGCGGGCAGCCGATGTCCTGGCGGCCCTGGACGACGCCGAACGCGAACGTCACGGCCGAGCCAACAGCTGGCAGAGCTTGCCGGGCGTCGGACCGAAGACGGCCCAGGTGATCGCCCAGGCGTGGGCGGGTCGTGAACCTGATCTTCTGGTGCAATTACGCTCTGCCGCAACAGACTTGGGTGGCGGCGAGATCCGGGCAGCGCTGCGTGGTGATTTGCATCTGCATTCAAACTGGTCGGATGGTTCCGCGCCGATCGAGGAGATGATAGCCACTGCGCAGACGTTGGGGCATGAGTACTGCGCGTTAACCGATCACTCACCGCGGCTGACGATCGCCAACGGCTTGTCCCCGGAACGGCTGCGCCGACAGCTAGAGGTGATCGCGGGGTTACGGGAGCAGTTCGCCCCGATGCGCCTCCTGACTGGCATCGAGGTCGACATTCTCGACGACGGCAGCCTAGATCAGGAGCCCGAGCTGCTGGCCCGCCTCGACATTGTGGTGGCCAGTGTGCATTCGACGTTGGCGATGGACTCAGTAGCGATGACCCGCCGGATGCTGCGGGCCGTGGCGAACGAGCACGTCGATGTACTCGGCCATTGCACCGGTCGGCTAGTTGCGGGTAACCGCGGAATCCGGGCCGAGTCCAGCTTCGACGCCGAGGCGGTGTTCACCGCCTGCCGCGAGCACGGGACCGCGGTGGAGGTCAACTCTCGCCCGGAACGGCGTGACCCGCCGATGCGTTTGCTGAATCTGGCGCGTGATCTCGGCTGCCTGTTCAGTATCGACAGCGATGCGCATGCGCCCGGCCAACTCGACTTCCTCGGCTACGGCGCACAGCGTGCCCTGGACGCCAAAGTACCCGTTGACCGGATCGTCAACACCTGGCCGGTCGAGCAATTGCTCACCTGGGCAGGCTCGCAGGATTGATCAGCTCTCCGGCCGCGTGGTCGGCAGACCTGTCCCTGAGCTGGTGTCACCGTAGATGCTGGTGACCCAGATGTGTCAGCGTGTCCAGCACACGGGCTTCCGGCACGGAGGGTTGTTCGGCGGCGAACGATGCGAATAGCACCCGCTCGTTCATCAGGTTCAAGGCGGTGGCCAGCTCCCGTGCCGGCAGGGTGTTTGGCGCCGTGCCCCGGGCGCGCTCAGCCTCGATGGCGGTAGCGGTGTGCGTGATCCACTTCTGCATGAACGTCGACCACAGCTGGCGAACATCGGGACTGATGTCCCGGGCTGCCCACCCGGCCCGAGTCACACCCGGTGTGACCCGAACGTCTCGAAGAACACGTTAATACCAATGCGCCACATCTCCTCACGGTGGCCCGGCGGGCTCTCAATGAGGCGTTCCAGCGCGGTGTCCGCCTCGGTGACCACCCGATCCAGCAAGGTCAGCAGCACCGCTTCCTTGGAAGCGAAGTAGAAGTAAAACGTCGGCCGGGAGATGCCGGCACCCTTAGCCAAGTCGTCCACCGAGATATCGGGCAACGGCCGCTCGTCGAGCAGGCGTTCAGCGGTGGCCAGGATCGCCAGTTCACGGTCGTCACCGGAAGGACGTGCGGAACGCCGGCCGCGGCTCGGAGGGGGACGGACAGCAGGACCGGTCACGACCCCGAGCTTACGCCATGTCGACAATATCGACGCAGTGTTGACTCTATCAACAGTGTGTTGATACGGTGGCCGTATGACTGAGCACCTTGATGTCCTCATCGTCGGGGCTGGCATTTCAGGCGTGAGCGCGGCCTGGCACCTCCAAGAACGCTGCGCAACGAAGAATTACGCGATTGTGGAGAAGCGCCAGAGCATGGGCGGCACGTGGGATCTGTTTCGTTATCCAGGCATTCGCTCAGACTCGGATATGTACACCTTAGGCTTCCGGTTTCGGCCCTGGACCGGGCACCAGTCCATCGCGGAGGGGCAGCCGATTCTCGAATACCTGAAAAGCACTGCCGTGATGTACGGCATCGACAAGCGCATCCGGCTGAACCACAAAGTGATTGGTGCCGACTGGTCCAGCGCAGAGAATCACTGGACCGTCCGCGTCGAAAACGACGGTGCGGAACAGTCGATAACGTGTTCGTTCCTGTTTTTATGCAGCGGGTACTACAACTACGAGCAGGGCTACTCGCCCACGTTCGCCGGTGCGGAGGATTTCACCGGGCCGATTATTCATCCGCAGCACTGGCCCGAGGACCTCGATTACACGGGCAAGAACATCGTCGTCATCGGCAGCGGCGCTACCGCAGTCACTTTGGTTCCGGCACTGGTGAATTCCGGAGCCGGCCATGTCACGATGTTGCAGCGTTCGCCGACATATATCGTCTCCCAGCCTGACCGGGAGCCGTGGGCGGACAAGCTCAAATGGTTGTCTGATGAGAAGGCCTACACCGTGATCCGGTGGAAAAACGTGCTCCGCCAGTCGCTCGTCTACCAGGCCTGCCGGACGCTGCCGACGCGAATGCGCAAAATTTTGATGGACCTGGTCAAACGCCAGCTGCCCGAAGGCTATGACGTCGAAACACACTTCGGTCCCCGCTACAACCCGTGGGACCAACGGCTGTGCCTAGTGCCCAACGGGGATTTGTTTCGCACCATCCGCCACGGCAAGACCGAGGTGGTGACTGACACGATTGAGCGGTTCACCGCGACCGGTGTCGCGCTACGCTCCGGGCGTGAGCTGCCGGCTGACATTATCGTCACCGCCACGGGATTGAACCTACAGCTATTCGGTGGTGCGACCGTGAGTGTCGACGGACAGCCCGTGGACCTGACCCGGACGATGGCCTACAAGGGCATGATGCTCTCCGGCCTCCCCAATCTGGCCTACACCGTCGGCTACACCAACGCCTCGTGGACCTTGAAGGCCGACCTGGTGTCAGAGTTTGTCTGCCGTCTGTTGAACTACATGGACGCCAACGGATTTGACACGGTTGTGCCGGAACATCCGGGGCCGCACGTCGATGAGCGGCCTTTTATGGAGTTCACCCCCGGCTATGTGCTGCGGTCGCTTGATGAACTGCCCAAACAGGGTTCACGCACACCGTGGCGGTTGAATCAGAACTACCTGCTGGACCTACGGCTGATCCGGTACGGCAAGATTGCCGACGAAGGTTTGCGGTTCAGCAAACACACTGCCGCGGTCACCGTTTAGACAGTGCGCCAGTGATAGGGGTGAAAGCTCGGACGCCGCAGCTCTAGCCCGACCTCGGGGTCGGCGATGGCGCGGGAGTGACGACGACAATACCGTCGTCGTCACTGTAGGCGATATCGCCGGGCACGAACATCACCCCAGGTGAACCACCACATCACGTTCACCGGCACCGGTCTTGGTGCTCGTGCGCGGGTTGGTGCCGAGTGCTTTAATACCAATGTCGATCTCGCGCAGCGCGGCGGCATCCCGGACCGCTCCGTAGATGATCAGCCCCGCCCACCCATTGGCGTATGCCGAGCCGGCAATAACGTCGCCGACCAGTGCGGTGTGCAGTGACCCGGCGCCGTCAACAATCAGCACCCGGCCATGACCCGGCTCGGCGAGCACCGATTTGACCAACGCGTTGTCCTGAAAGCAGCGCACCGTGCTGATCGTTCCGGCGAACTGGGTACGGCCACCGAACTGGCGGAACTGCACATCGCAGCTGCGCACACCGGGACCGATTGCATCAACCAAATCCGCGGTGGCCCGGAAGGTTACCGGCACCGTGACATATTAGGCGAAACGACGGCGGAGTTGGCGCAGCAGCAGTAACGCTAACAAACTGGCGGCAATAGCTACCGTCATCGGGACGAAGAACCGGGTGGGGGCGGGAGCGGAGGTGTCGTCCGTCATCGGATTGCGGGCGGCGGCGACCGCCGACTTCGCGTGTGCAGCTGCCTCTTTGGCTGCGGTGGCTAGCTGACCGTTGGTTTCGATCCGGCGCTGGTCGGCTGGTTTCGGCTGGGCAGCTTCAGTGGCTTTAGCGGCAGCCTTCTTAGCCGTTGCCTTCTTGGTGGCCGTCTTTTTTGCCGGGGCTTTTTTAACCGGCGCCTTCTGTGCTTTCTTTGCGGCCTTAGCGGCTGGCTTCTTGGCCGGCGCTTTCTTAACTGCTTTTTCCGCGGGCGGCTCTACCGTTGGCTCAGGGGGCGTTGCGGGCGGCTGTGATGAATCCGGTGTGGAGGCGATATCAGGCACCCTGTCAGGTGGCGCCGGTTCCGTGTCGCGCTGGCGGGGTGGATCCTGCGGGTCTGCCATGTGGCTGCTCCTTTGCCGTGTCTCGTCGCGCGCGCCCGTCGCGAACACCAGCAGTCCCGACCCATCATGCCAGCACGGACGGCCGCAGTGTCCGGCGCGGGCTCACCGCCAGAACTGCCGCCGCACCGCCCACAGCGCAGCGCCGCCCACCACTGCCAAGGTCGCGGCTACGAACGGCCAGAGCGGGACACCGTCACCGGGGTGAGTGGGGAAGGTGGGCGGGCCGGGGCGGCCAGTGCCGGGCACGGTGAGCCGAAACGACCATGAGCCCGCTACCACGTGTCCATCAGCCGAGGTCACGCGGTAGTTCACCGTGTAGGGGCCGACCGGGCCCAGGGGGCGTAATGCGATGCTGACGGTGGCACCCGCACCTGCGGTTGACCAGTGGACCAGATGTTGCCGTCCGGCCCGACAACGGTCATCGCGGCGAAGCCGCTCTGCAGCTCTTCATTGAAGGTGGCCGTGACACGTGCGGGACTGGTCGTGACCGCGGCATTCTCGGGTGGGTCGGCTGCTACCCGGGTGGCATGGGCCGCCGCCAGAGCGCTCGACGACACCAGCAGCGCCGTGACCAAAACGGCGACGGCGACCATCCGCATCATGTTTGTCATGCTGCGCCACTTTCACCGTTCAGCCCGAGGCGGCGGACGCGCGAGCGGCCATATGGTGTGACGGTCATTCCAGCCCCAATCGCGCCATCAAGTCGGCTTCGATACCGTCGAGCTGTCTGGCGATCGCGGAGTGGGTGGCGCGTCGACGTGCAGCGGGCATGGTTTCTGCAGCGGTAATAGCGGCGGACAGATCGGCTAGCCGGTCACTCACGGCGGCCACGAACTGCTGGGTTTCGCCGTCTCGGGGTTTCTTGTCCTGCACCGCTCGGGTGAGTGCTCGGCACCGGCCACCCGGGCCGACAGTCGCGCACCATGCCCGGAGAATCGCCCGATCTGGGCCAACGGGATGCCCAGCCGGTCCGCGCGACGCTGGTCGATGAGTCCACGGGCCGCCATCGCCGCCCGGTACACCAGTGGCACCAGGATCGGGGCGAGCAATCGAGATACCGTCAAAACCCGGCGGATACGAGTAGGTGACAGCAGCTTACCCTCGCGAGCCGCTTTGAGTTGGGCCTCAGCGATCTTGAGCGCGGCACGATCGCTCTCCCGCTGAGCCTGCAACTGCGCTTTGAGCGCTTTGGCTTCAGCCCGCTGGGCGGATTTGATGCGCCGTGCTTCATTCTTTGCGGCCAGCTTGGCCTCCAGCTTGGCGCGGGCCTTGAGCGCCCGGCTCTCGGCGCGACGAGTCGCGCGGCTCTTTCGCTTACGGAACAGACCCATTCCCGCCGCCTCCCGAATTGTCGTGCACTCTCGCGACGTGTGCGATCCGAGCCCACCCTAATCGGCAGCGGTCGACGGCTGTGGGCCAGGTGAGGGACAGATGGGGCAGATGGCCGCGTTATGCCACCCGCGAAAGCTCATGTGTCCAGATGCTCTTTACGGCGTAGCTCGTTGACACGATCTTCGATGTCTTGCTGGGCCTCAGGCGATAAGTCAACCAGCCGCCCCACGATGCGGCGAATATTTTCGTCCCGCATGGTGGCCAGCCACGACAACTCCTTGTCGAGTTTTTCGTAGTACTCGTCGTCGGTGAAGTAGGCCGGTTTGATCCGGAAAAAGTTCGCAAGCGCCGCCATTGTCGCTGCCGAGGGGTTCGTGCGGTTGCCGGAGCGCAGTTGCGAGAGGTAAGGAGCCGACATCGTGATGCCCTCGGCCTTCAGCGCTGCGATGACCTCAGCGGAGGTATGCGGTCCCCGTCCAGGCGGATATACGGTGTCGAACAGTCGGTTCAGGCGGGCAGCGAACGTCGTGCTCATCGATATGACCTCCACCGGGCTTGCGAGAGTGAATGGTTGCCTGCACGTATTTGCTGATCATGGTAGCGAGAGTTGTGTCCACAACCAAGTGCAAACTGCACAAATCGCTGACGCGGCGGCAACCTGCGTGGTAGGGATATCGAGAAACGTGAAGCTACTCCCACAGAGCAATCCCGAAGGACGCGGATTTCGGCTCGTATCCACGGGATGCACTACAGACACTGGGTAGCGGAGCGTTACGGTTATAGTGTCTGAGGGAATCTGGCGGTCCTACGCCGCTGACGTCACCCGGCGTCAAGCAACGCACACACTATTGTGTCGAATCCGGAAACCACTTTGCTGTGGGTTCTGGGGGATCGCGGCAAGCGTCCAATGGCGCGTGCAGAACCGGCCGTCATGGCCGCCTGCCGGCGTCGGCGACAGAGGGCTAAGCGACCGGGTTCACCCGCCACCGGGCCGATACATTCGGGGCTTTCGGGGACGTGGCCCGACTGAGTGGCGGCGCCCCCGGTCCAAGCCGGGCTCGGGAATTTGACACCGGTTATGCAGCAAGCAGCATGGCCAGGATCGCAGTGTCGGGATGGCTAATAGGGTCGACGCCGACCCGACTCACCATCGAGGTGACGGTACCGTCGGCCTCGGCTTCGACCCAGGCCGCGCGGTGTTCCAGGCCCAGATGCGGCAGCCCGGGCAGCAGTACGCAGCCCGATGCCGCCCCAGCACATTCCGGCAGTGACGGTGTGGTTTCCGACGGGGGGTGCAGCATCATTAATGCGGGCGGCTGCTGATCGGAGAAATAGCCGGGTGGAATAGCCGAGTCACCGACGACTGTCCCTTCAGCAAGCACCAAACCCACAGTGCCGGGTTCCGGTTCGTCCGGCAGTTCTTCGCGAGCGCCGAACACCGTTGTGGTGGAGAGCAATCCGGGGAGTGATGCCACCCACACCGCGACCCGTAGAAGTTGGGCCCACTCCTTCGTCGAATCGGGCCACCGTCCAGAAATCACGAACCCCTTCAACGTGCCGTGGGAATGGAACGGGGTGACTTCAACCGCCCGGCCTGACCCTGTTCCCATTGCGCCCTCCGCTATACCTCCCATTCGGGGTAACGCGACATTTGGTGGATGAAACGTCGATTAGACCAGGATGCGCCCCACGTGCGTGGCGTGCAAGCCGACACGGGTAGGGAGACAGGGCGAAAGTCGGGCGCCACACGACGCGCATGTGGCGCCCGGGCAGGTTCAGCCGGAGTCAGCGTGCGGAGCGTTACGCGAACGACGCAGCCCGCAGACCAGGTCAGCCGGCGATGGTCAGCCGGCGATCAGCCCCTGGTCTTCGAGGTGGCCGCTGCGTAGCGTTCCTGCACATCCGCCCAGTTGACAACGTTCCAAAACGCCTTGGCGAAGTCCGCCTTGACGTTCTTGTACTGCAAGTAGAAGGCGTGCTCCCACATGTCGAGCATCAGCAGCGGCACGATGCCCAGCGGAAAGTTGGATTGGTGGTCGTAGACCTGGAATACCAACAACTTGTTGGCAAGGCTATCGTAGCCGAGGGCCGCCCACCCTGAACCCATCACGGTGGTGGCAGCTGCGGTGAATTGGGCGCGGAATTTGTCGAACGAGCCGAACGCGTCGTCGATAGCTGCCGCAAGTTCCCCGGTCGGCTTGTCACCACCGTTGGGTGACAGGTTCTTCCACCACAGGGTGTGGTTGATGTGGCCGCCCAGATTGAACGCCAGGCTCTTCTCCCACAGGGCGGTCGCGGAGTGGTCATCTTTGGCGCGAGCCTCTTCGAGTTTTTCGAGGGCGTCGTTTGCGCCTTTGACGTATGTCGCGTGGTGTTTGCTGTGGTGAAGCTCGTTGATCTGCCCCGAGATGTGCGGCTCCAGCGCTCCGTAGTCCCAGTCCAGGTCGGGCAAGGTGTATACAGCCACGTGGTTCCTTCCTTGATCGTCGATTTCGTTGTGACGCTCTCCTCGCAAGCTCCGTGCTGGCGCACGGCCCTACTCAACACTGCTCCATGACTGCGTCGGCCGCAACAACGCTGCGGTGACGCCTACCCGGTGCGGGCCGGTTCAGAACACAACGATAACGGCGAGGATCGCGAGCAACACCAGCGCGATCAGCCCGGCGCGCAAACCCGCGACGAGATAGGAGCGGTTCCAGGCCGGCGAGTCGGAAAACCACGGCGCCGATGACGCCGCTGGCCGCGGCCCGATGGGATGCATGACCATCAAACCACCCTGACCTGCACGTTCAATGTGGCCCCCAGTGAGGTGAATCACAACGGCAACTCGTGGTCGCGATCATAGCGCCTTGTGAACCTCGACGAAAATTGTCTCGCCGAGAGCGTCATGAGCTGCGCGTTCACCCCCGAGAGCGGCAGTGCTGAGCACGGATGGCCCCACAACCTGCCCAGTCGACCTGCTCAGTCGACCTGCTCAGTCGACCTGCTAAGTCAACCCGAAGACCAACGACCCGAACGCATCGATGAGCGCCATGGCTGAATCCCGCGCTGCCACGTCGGCAGCGAGATTCTGCACCACGTAGCCGATGTCACCGATCACTGATTGGGGGAACTGAGCTATCGCGGCGCCGACGCTGTACACGCCGGCCGCAAGCGCATCCTGGATCGTCGTCGCGTTGCCGGTGAGGGCGGCCTCGACCAGGTTGTAGATCGCCATCTGCGGCGGGGTGATCACGTCCCGGAAGTCGACGATGAGCTGCGTCAGCAATCCCGGATCTTGCGGAATGGGTTGCCCGTCGAAGCTGACCAGCGTCCATCCCTCCGTGGGGTTGCCTTCGAGTTCCACCACGCCGGCGTTGGGCAGGAACGGGTGTTTTTCCGGGCTGAGCACCGCTTCGACGAAGCGTGGCAAGAAGATCGCCAGATCGGGGTTTTTCGCGTTGAGCAGAGTCCAGGTGCTGATCGCCGCCTCACCGGAAAACGCGACATCGGTGACCTGGCCGTTCGCGCTGACGATCGGGTTGGCCAACGCGTCGGCATACATCGTGGCAACAGCGTTGCTGAAGTAGTCCTCGAAGGCGATCCCGTTGAAGTCCAACGAGCCCGGCATCGGCACGAATTCGTAGCCAAACGCCCACGTCAGCAGGGTCAGGTCGTAGAGGATACCGCCGGGGCCCGAATACGGGTCGCCCGCGTAGATGCCGCCACCGATCTCGTTGAGCCCGGAAAGTATGTGCGGAGTCTCCTGCTCGAGCGCGGCGAAGGGCGCTGCGGTCTGCGCCATCCGGATGTTTTGCCCTCGAAGATCCCGGCCACCGCGTCCGGGCTGCCGAGCTGATTGGCGAGTTGGGTTCCCACCTCTTGTGCCTCGTCCTGGCCAAGGTCGCTCAGCGGCGACCCGGGCAGCACGTTGCCGGCAACGACTCCTGTCGACACCGTCTGTCCGTGCCGCACGAGGTCGAGGACGATGTCCTCCTCGCCAGCGGTGAGTGCGACGTCACCGCCGCGGGGGCCGGCGGGCGGCGGGGTGGCCGGGATGACGGCGACGACGCCAGCGCCGGCAACGGCAACACCAGCGGCAATGCAGCCGAATAATTGACTCTGCTGCTGAGATATCTTAGGCATGGTCTCAGGCCTCTCACAGGCTGTGCCTCTATTATTTATAATGAGTGGACTATACAAATACTTTGCTGCAATTTCACCGCTGAGCGGTGCGTGGATTCGTCCGCTCGGTGGGCACTGTGTTTAGTTAGCGCGGCAATGGGTTTCGCTCGACCAGCGGCTGGCCTGTCGATGACGATCGGCGATCGGCTCATGTTATCCACAGGTTCCTCATCGATATCCGTATTGACACGACGTCAATGATGTGCTGACCCACAAACCCCTGTGGATAAAGCTGTGGAAATTGTGGATAGCGGGAAGTAGCTGCGGCCTGCCGTCGACCGGGCGTCCGGCTGTGTGGCGCGGGCCGCGACCGACCGCCGAGAGCGCCAAGCCGATCTCCGAAAAGCCGACGAACTGCGGCGGAGCTGCCAGTCTGGAGGCGACCGTGATCCACGCGCGATGCGTGCGAAGACCGGCCGCCGTTAGGCTGAGCGGGTGATCCAAGTGTGCTCTCAGTGCGGCACGCGGTGGAATGTGCGCGACCGCCAGCGCATGTGGTGTCCCCGCTGCCGCGGCGCGCTACTGGCGCCGTTGCCGGAGGCCGACCCGCGGTGGAGCGCACAGGGACCGACCCAGGCGCCGGTCACCGCCAGCCAGCGTCCAGCGCCGCAGCTGCCACCGGGCTACCGGTGGATCGCGGTGCGTCCGGGTGCTCCGCCGCCGCGGCGGCCGCCACGCAAACCTCTTGGGCCCACTCCGCGCTACACCGTCATACCGCGGTGGAGTCTGGCCGATCAGGTCGGCGAAGCCGCCCAGCAGCGGGCGTCACCGGTACGGCAGGGGCCGCCGGCGACGACGGTACATACGACCTTGTTCGCCACCCTCGTGGTGTTCGCCATCGCCGCACTGGTGTATGTGGTGCGATACGTGTTGCTGGTCATCAATCGCAACACATTGCTGAACCCGCTGGTGGCTGCGGCTGCGGTCTGGCTTGGAGTAGGAGTGAGCCTGGCGGCGATCGCAGCGGTGATCGCGTGCGCCGTGGTGTTGATCCGATGGCTGATTGCGCGGCGAGCCGCCGCGTTCATGCACTATGGCCGGCACGAGCCGCGCCCCGGCTGGAGTTTGTGGGCGGGCTGCCTGGTCCCGCTGGTGAACCTGGCGTGGGCCCCGGTGTACGTCATCGAGCTGGCCATGCTCGAAAAGCTCTATGCCCGGTTACGGAGGCCGATCCTGATGTGGTGGATCGTGTGGATCGCCAGCACCGGGGTATCGGTTTTTGCTATCGCGACCAGTCGGGCCCACGACGCGCAGGGAATCGCGAATAACACTGTCGCGATGACGCTCGGCTATCTGCTGGCGGCGGCGACACTGGCGACTCTCGTGCGAGTGTTCGATGGGTTTGAGCGCAAACCGATTGAACGGCCTGCGCATCGGTGGGTGGTGGTGCCCGTGGACGGGCAGGGCTCCCTGTCCCCCGCCGCCACGGTTGAGCTGCAGGGCCGGGAACCGGCAGCATAGGGGTATGACGTCGGCCGATAGGGTGCTGACCGGGCACCCTTTTGTGGTCGCTCATCGTGGGGCATCGGCAGCTCGGCCGGAACATACCCTCGCGGCCTATGACCTTGCCCTCAAAGAGGGGGCTGACGGGGTGGAATGCGATGTACGGCTGACCCGCGACGGTCACTTGGTGTGCGTCCATGACCGTCGCCTGGACCGCACATCGACCGGTGCCGGCTTGGTCAGCACGATGACGTTGGCCCAGTTGCGCGAATTGGAATACGGCGCGTGGCATGTCAGCTGGCGCCCCGACGGTGCTCATGGTGATACGAGCCTGTTGACGCTGGACGCCCTCGTCGCGCTGGTCCTGGACTGGCGGCGTCCGGTGAAGATCTTCATCGAAACCAAACATCCTGTCCGGTACGGCGCACTGGTGGAAAGCAAGGTGTTAGCGCTGCTGCACCGGTTCGGTATTGCCGCGCCGGCCTCCGCCGACCGATCCCGGGCCGTGGTGATGTCGTTTTCGGCGGCCGCGGTCTGGCGGATTCGCCGCGCGGCACCGCTGCTGCCGACGGTGTTGCTCGGGCGCGCCGCCTGGTATCTGGCCAGTAGCGCAGCGACCGCGGTCGGTGCCACCGCCGTCGGGCCGTCGATCACCACGCTGCGTGACCATCCGGAACTCGTCGACCGTGCCGCGGCGCAGGGCCGGGCTCTGTACTGTTGGAATGTCGATACGTTCGACGACGTCACCTTCTGCCGGGATCTTGGGTGGCCTGGATCGCCACTCACTACCCCGGCGGACCAAGGCCTGGCTGCAGAACGGGTCGACGGCGAGCCGGTGACGATCCGCGGCAGCGATGTCTCACCGCACAGTGCACCCACAGTGCCGCACCCCGATGGCGGCGACGGGCAGCACATGACGGCGGCCAGGACCGGAGCCGGGCGTTTCAGCGTAGCCAGCCCAGATGACCGGCCAGGAGTGCATAACCGACGAACGCGACAGTGTCGATGAGACCATGCGCGATCACCAGCGGCCAGAGTCGGCCGGTGCGGCGCCACACATACCCGAACACCAGCCCCATCGCGCAGTTACCCAGCCCGGCACCAAACCCTTGGTAGAGGTGGTAAACACCGCGCAGCACACTTGAGCAGGCCAGTGCGACGCCAGGGCGGATGCCCAGCTGCCCAAGCCGGGTCAGCAGATAGCCGACCACGAGCACCTCTTCCGCCCAGCCGTCGGCGAACGCCATCCCAACCAGCACCGGCACCCGCCACCAGGTCGGGCCCAGGCCGGAGGGAATGACGGAGGCGTTAATCCCCACCGTCCGCGCCGCGAGATAGCCGGCTAATCCGGGCAGGCCGACCACGGCGGCCAGACCAGTGCCGCCCAGCACATCGGCCCGCCAGCGGATCCGCCCCAGCCCGATTCGCGCCGGACTCACACCGCTACGCCACAGCAGATACACCCCCAGAGCACCCCAGGCGACCAGTTGTGCGATGACCGCGAGGTTCAGCCCGAGATCGATCAGGTCAAAGTAGGAGCGTCGCGGGTTGATCGGGATCCGCTGCGCGCCCAGATTACGCAGAACCTCATCGATGAGCTGCAGGATCGCGGTGAGGGCGCTGACGCCGAAGGTGACGCCCAGCACAACGGCGACCTCGATGCCCAGCGTCCGGCGCGGCGCCGGCGGCATTTCGGGTTCACCGGGCAGCGCGGTCACGCCCGACACGGTAGCCGCCCCAATGGTCCGCGTGAGCGGCGCCCGGCTAAGCGACGCATTGCCAAGCGGGCAGCCACCGGCTGCGTCAATCGGACAGAGCTAACACAAACTCTGCTGCGCACCAGCGCAATTCTGTCGACCCGGTTACTGTTTGGTCGTGGTCCGCATCGCGTATCTCGGCCCGGAAGGAACGTTCACCGAAGCGGCGCTGCTGCAGCTGGCGGCCGCAGGCATGGTCCCCGACCACGGCCCCGCTACCGTGCGGCGTGTGCCCAGCGAAAGCACGCCTGCCGCACTCGACGCTGTTCGTGACGGCGTAGTCGATTACGCGTGCGTGCCCATCGAGAACTCGATCGAAGGGCCTGTGGTGCCCACCCTGGACAGCCTGGCCATGGGTTCGCCGCTGCAAGTGTTCGCCGAGACAACGCTGGATGTGGCGTTCAGCATCGTCGTCAAGCCCGGCCGGACCGTCGCCGACGTTCGCACGGTCGCTGCTTTTCCCATGGCGGCCGCGCAGGTGCGGCACTGGCTGGCCACCCATCTGCCGGTCGCGGAGCTGCGGCCGGCGAACTCCAATGCGGACGCTGCGCAGCAGGTCGCCGATGGCCAGGTCGACGCCGCGGTCAGTTCAGCGCTGGCCGCCCACCACTGCGGGTTAACGGCGCTGGCCGACGGCGTCGTCGATGAACCCAACGCCCGCACCCGCTTCCTGCTGGTCGGCCCGCCCGGGCCGCCGCCGAACGGGGCCGACCGGACGTCGGTCGTGTTGCGGATCCACAATACGCCCGGGGCCTGGTCGCTGCGCTGAGCGAGTTCGGCATCCGCGGAATCGACCTGACCCGGATCGAGTCTCGGCCCACCCGCACCGAACTGGGCGCCTACATGTTTTTCCTGGACTGTGTCGGCCATATCGACGACGACGCGGTTGCCGAGGCACTTAAAGCCTTGCACCGCCGTTGTGCCGATGTGCGATACCTCGGTTCTTGGCCCACCGGTGTACTAGCGGGCGCACAACCACCGCCGTGCGACGAAGCAGCCCGCTGGCTGGCCCGGTTACGGGAAGGAAAACCGGATCCCGCCGGAGGCACCGCGCAATGAGCGGTCGTTTGGTGCTGGTGCGGCACGCCCAGTCCTACGGCAACCTGGAGCGCCGGCTGGACACGTTACCGCCAGGAACCAGCTTGACACCTCTGGGTCGGGATCAGGCCCGTATATTTGCGCGTACCCGTTCGCCGCGGCCCGCGATGGTGATCCATTCGGTCGCGGCCCGAGCCGCGGAGACCGCCGCGGTGATCGGCGCCGAACTGGGGGTGCCGATCCGCGAAGTCGCCGGCATCCACGAAGTGCAGGTCGGGGTTGGAAAACCGCAACGACGACGAAGCGGTTGCCGAGTTCAACGCGATCTACCAGCGGTGGCATCACGGTGAACTGGAGGTGCCGCTACCCGGGGGGGAAACCGGGCGCGACGTGTTGGACCGCTACCTGCCGGTGCTCACCGATCTGCGCATCCGTTACCTCGACGACCATGACTGGACCGGCGACATCATCGTCGTGAGCCACGGTGCGGCGATCCGGCTGGCGGCCGCTGCGCTGGCCGGCGTGGACGGCGGGTTCGTGCTGGATCACCATCTCGGCAACACTGAATCGGTGGTGCTGATCCCCATCACCGACGGCCGATGGAGTTGTGTGCGCTGGGGTGAGCTGTCGCCGCCGTTCTCCCCCGAGCCCGCGCCGGCTCCAATCGCCGACGCGGTGCGCTGCAACACCGACCCGATGGCCTGAGCAGCTCGCGGCACCACGCTGGCCGGGCACCTTCGAGATCACATACCGGCGGCCAGCGCGACCGGTTCACCGCACCCGCAGCCGACCATGTCGCACTCGATCACAAAGGTGTGCGGAATCAGCTCGGGGTCGTCGCAGCCGTCGTCAGTGCACTCCGGTCGGCGCAGCGCATGGCGAATGACGGTGCCGTGGCAGTGAGCCAAGTCTTCACGACAACCGCGGCAGCTGGTACCCATGGGCTGTTCTTAGCACCCGGCGCGGACAAACCCGTCGATGCCACGCCCATCGATTGCCAGTCATTGTCAGGCCCAGCCGAGTTCCTCCAGCCGGTCGTCGTCGATCCCGAAGTGGTGAGCAACCTCGTGGATCACCGTGATCATCACCTGCTCGACAACCTCGGCATCGGAATGACAGGCGTCCAGCAGCGCTTCCCGGTAGATCGTGATCGTATCCGGTAGCGCGCCGGCGTAGCTGGAGTCGCGTTCGGTCAGCGCTACCCCGTCGTACAGTCCGAGCAGGTCAGGTTCTTCGGGGTGGCGCTCGGCGACGAGAACGACGACGTTGTCCATAGCCGCGGCGAGCTCCTGCGGGATCAGGTCCAGTGCGTGGGAAACCAGTTCGTCGAACCGCCCGGGTCCATCCGCACGGCCATCGGATCATGCTCCTGGTGCGGGTGCGGCCGGAGCCGGCGGTGGCGGGGCCGGTGGGGCTTCCATCGGCGCCGGGGGAGGCGGCGGTGGGGGTTCGCCACCCGCAGCCGCCGGTGGTGGCGCTTCAGCACCCGGAGATGGCGGTACGGCGGGCGCCGGCTGCGGCGGCGACTGCGGAGCCGGCTCGGCAGGTTGGTGCGGCAGGTGCTGGTTGCCCGGCCGTTGCCCGGTCGATGCCGTCGAGGTGCCCTGGCTCAGCGGCACGGGGGGCACCGGGATCGGCGGCGGGTTGAGCCGCTCTTGGGGGATCTCCGGCGGCGGGATGGGTGGCTGGCCATTGATCAGCAGCGGACCCTTGGCGCTGTTGAGCAATGTCGCCCAGCCACCGTTGCCCAGGGTCGCGCCGATACTGCAGGAAACTTCCCGGCTACCGGCCGCCCAGCTGGGCAGCGAGACGGTGTTATAGGTCAGCGTCAGCGTGGTGTTGCGCAACTGGACCGGGGCAAGGTAAGCCTCTGTCAGCCGGGTGCACGAGTCTTTGATAAAAGTGTCCTGCTCAGGTTCAGGGGGCAGCGCGCCGGGGAATCTCTCGGCGAGGTTGACACTGCCGGTGACCTCCATGGCATGCGGTCCTGCGCAGTCGACCGGGGTATCGGTGGGTTGGTTGGTAGCAGGGTCGATACCGAGACAAGTTCCCGCCGGCCAGACCTTCGATTGATCAAGGTTGGCGACCCGGCCCTGGAAAGCGGCCTGTTGGTTGTTGGGGCCGGGCAGTTGCAGGCCGCACAGCACGCGGCGGTCACCAGACTGGCGCCAGGCGCGGTCACCCGACCACAGCATACTGATGCTGAACTTGCTGTTGGGGTCGTAGTGGTTTCCCAGGTAGCGCCGGACCGCAGCCTCGCACTGCTCCTGGCTGATCTGCTCGATACGAGCAGCTGACGGCGGCGCCGAATCGGGACCGTACTCCGAGCCCGGGAAGGTCCGCATATCGATGGACTCGGCGACCTCGAAACGGTGTTCGTCTTTGCACTCGACGATACTGGCCGCCTCGGGCAGGTTCTCCGGCCACATCAGACAGTCGCCGCTGGTGGCGCGGTTGAAAGCTTCGTTGCTCTTGACGCCGGTGCTGGGCACCGGGTTAGCGACCATGTAACCCACCAGCCGCCCCGGACCGGTGTCGCCGCTCGGCACCGCGGTGACCACGCCGGCAATGAGCAGGCCACCCAGGGCGGTCAGCAGCAGGGTGCGTCGTGTCGACGTGGCGCGCAGGGCATGCCAGGAGGGCAGCCGACGCCGTGCCGCCCGCGGCTGTTGAGCGGCGGCCGGTGAATCGTCCTGGTCGGTTGCGTCTGGCATCCGCTCCATTCTGACAGGCTGCATGACCGGCGTGAAAGCTGTTGCATGTGGGATCCTGGCTCCGGGCGCCAGGCCGGCGACGCTCGGCCCCGGCGACCGAAAGTAGGTTAAAGGTCGTGATCGACCTGAAGCTGCTGCAGGATAACCCCGACGCGGTCCGGCGTTCTCAGGTCAGCCGCGGCGAAGACCCCGCTCTGGTGGACGCCTTGCTGGCCGCTGATGCCGCCCGCCGGGCGGCGATCTCCACGGCGGACTCACTGCGCGCCGAACAGAAGGCTGCGAGCAAGAACGTGAGTACCGCCTCCGGCGACGAGCGTGCGGCACTGCTAGCGCGGGCCAGGGAACTGGCCGAACAGGTCAAGGCCGCCGAGGCCGCTCAGGCGCAGGCCGAGGCGGCGTTCACTGCGGCCCATCTGGCGATCCCGAACGTCATCCTCGACGACGTGCCCCGGCGGGGAAGACGACTATCGCGTCCTGGATGTCGTCGGTGAGCCCGCCGCCGTCGAAAACCCGCGTGACCATGTCGAACTCGGTGAGGCACTGGGGCTCATCGACATGCAGCGCGGTGCCAAAGTGTCCGGCTCGCGGTTTTATTTCCTGACGGGCCGGGGTGCGCTGCTGCAGCTGGGGCTCTTGCAGCTGGCGATGCGGTTGGCCGTCGACAACGGGTTCATCGCGATGATCCCGCCGGTGCTGGTGCGTCCCGAGGTGATGTCCGGTACCGGGTTTCTCGGCGCCCACGCCGAAGAGGTGTACCGCGTGGAGTCTGACGACCTTTATTTGGTCGGTACTTCCGAAGTTCCCCTGGCCGGCTACCACGCAGACGAAATCCTTGACCTGTCCGCCGGGCCCCTGCGCTATGTGGGCTGGTCGTCGTGCTTTCGGCGTGAGGCCGGCAGCCACGGCAAAGACACGCGCGGCATCATCCGGGTGCATCAGTTCGACAAGGTGGAAGCGTTCGTCTACTGCATGCCCGCCCACGCTGAAACCGAGCATGAACGATTGCTGCACTGGCAACGCGAAATGTTAGCCAAGGTCGAGGTGCCCTATCGGGTAATCGACGTGGCCGCAGGCGATCTCGGTTCCTCAGCGGCTCGGAAGTTCGACTGCGAGGCCTGGCTGCCGACACAAGGCACCTACCGCGAACTGACGTCCACGTCGAACTGCACCACCTTTCAGGCACGCCGGCTGGCGACGCGCTACCGCGATCCCAACGGAAAGCCGCACATCGCTGCAACACTCAACGGCACCTTGGCCACCACCCGCTGGCTGGTGGCGATACTGGAGAATCACCAACAACCCGACGGCAGTGTGCGGATCCCCGACGCACTCGTCCCCTACGTGGGCACCGAACTGCTGGAGCCCACGCACTGAGCGCTGCGGTCAGCCCGGAACCTGAGCGCTCAACCGCCGGTGACGACGCTGTCGTTCGATGGTGGCGAAGTAGAACGCGAAGGCAAATGTAAAACTGGTGAACAAGCTGCACACAAAGTACAGCCATGGACGCCGCACACCGTGACGGTAGCCGTCGACAATGCTAAACATTGGCAGCAGAACCACGTTCGCGATCGTATAGTCCTGGCCGGCGGAGCTGGCGGCTGGATTGGTGAACAGCAGCCTGATGTAATCCGACCAACTTCCGGGCCCCCAGATCGGATTGCCGTCCCCAGACGAGTAATCACGCACGAAACATATGTTGAAATACCAACCCAGCACGATCGAGGCGATACCGACGCAATAGTATGCACACTCAAGCATCGAAAACCGCGGTCCCTCAGTTGGCCTGGCGAAAACAGCGCAGTTCGACACGACGATCGCGCCGATCACCGTCAAGCCCAGCAAACCATGCGCCAACAGTGAGAACACGCGCGCCATCTCAGTGCCGATTCGTTGATTTGTCAATAGGGCAGAAAAACCGGGAAGACCGACCCGAAGAGGATCAACACGGCTGCCGGCCAGCCAGCAGCTCGTCGAGCAATGCGATAAACTCGGCCGGATGTGCCGGGGTGAATGCGGGCCTTGGCCGGGTTCCCGGTACGTCCAGCGTGATCAACGTCGATTTCAGCGGTCGACGTACGTCTAACGGCAGCCAGCGGCGCAGTCTGAGCTGCCCCAGATACGGAACCGGTGCAGCAGCAGGCCCAGTGGCTCAGCCCTGTATCCGCGGACAGTGTTCAGTGGAATGACTTTCGCTGTGCCAGAGGGAAAGTGGTAGCGGCGCAGGGTGATCGCTTGATCGTCCAGCTGCACGAGACCGTCGTCGTAGGACCGCCTGGCCGCCTTGCTCACAGCGGTGAACACCGAAGCTCGTGACCGCGTGCCGTGAGACAGCGGCCGGTGTCCAGATCCCACTGCCAGCCATGCATGTTGCAAGTCAATGTATTACCTTCGACCACACCGAATTTAGATAAGTCAGCCTTCAGGTGTGGGCAGCGGCGTTGAACTTCCCAGCGGTCCAACGCGATCGACGCAGTGTCATCATGTGCTTCAGCGAACCAGCCATTGGCATACGTGATCCGTTCGCCGGTAAGGCATTTGAAAAATGTATAGAGGTATTCGTTGTAACCACCGACCCGCCAGGCCCTGAAGCGGGTGGACAGGAAAATGGTGTTGACCCAGTCTGGTTCGTTGTCGCGCAGCACAGTGCGAACCAACTCCGGCGCGATAGCGAAGCCGTAGCGAAACTTCTCGCCGTTAATCGGTTCTCGCACAGCTCGTTTCGGAAAGTCGAGAACTATGGACTCGGAACCGATAACCAGTTCCACTGGGTAGCCCACACCGTCGCAGATCTCGTCGCTTTGCCACATGATCGGCTCGAACAGTTCCCGCAGCGGCGAGCAGCGCCTCGCCGGTCGCCGGGGCCCAACTGGCCTTCTCCGCGGCGATGACGGGGGCCATCCGGTCGGCGTAGTCGGAGAGATAAGCCGCCTTGCCGGTGGTGAACATGGCCTCAATCTGGTCGTGCGGCAGCGGGTGATGCACTGAGTGCAATACCGGACCGGTGAAGTCGGCGGTGGAACCGGGAATCATGAGCAGGCCGCGGTGGTGGCCGTGCGCACATCTGTTCCAGGAAGACCATCTGGTCGGGAAAGATATTGGCGGGATCTCCGTGGTCGTCGTTGAGGTAGCGCAACTCCGCATCCAAGAAACACGGCGGACCGGCGGATGGCACCACCCGTGGCCCCACCTGTGCGATGTACTGGCGGGCGCGGTCCATCTGACGCTGCCGCTTTTGGGTGCCGAAGGCCTTTGCGCGCGCCGGCATGTCGTAGACCATCGGGTACCAGATCGCCCCGGTACTGGAGCATGTGCACGTCGATGTGACCGAACTCGGCGGGCAGCATGTCCACCTCCACGGGGCGGGCATCGTTCATGTTAAAAACCGTGGTCTCGCCGTCGGAGATACCAGCGCCGAGTCGCCGATCGGGCCGTCAGCGGGGCTCCGCAACGCGATGATCATCACCTCAAGCTCGCCTTTAGGTCCGCTGAGCCGATGTTTGACCGAGTCGGTGGTCTCGAAAAACCGGTGGAAACCCAGCTTGGTCAGCTCGTCTCGCAGGTCGGGCACCGGATAGTCGGGCAGCAGTACCACCGCATCCTTGTTCACGTGCGCGGCCAGCAGCCTCGCGTCGAAGTGGTCCCGATGCAGATGTGACACGTAGAGGTAGTCGCAGTCACCCAGGGCAGCCCAGTCCAGTGTGCTGTTGTCCGGGAATGGGAACCACGACGCGAAATAGGCCGGATTAACCCAGGGGTCGCACAGGATGCTGCCCGCCGCGGTCTGGATCAGAAATCCGGCATGGCCGATGCTGGTGAGCTGCACGAATACCTTTCACGTACCTTTCATGCAGGGGTAGGACGATAGGACAGCAACGTCGTTTTGAGCTTAGCGAGCGGACTGGTGCTACGGCCGGTCAGCAACCGGGCAGAACCGCGGGAACTGCTCAGAACCCCCGCCTCACGTCCGAGCCCGAAAGACTTCCCGACGGGGCATTAGGCTGGGCGCTGTGGAGCCGGTGTATGCGACGATCATCCAGCTCGCACGCCTGACCTGGCGAGTGCAGGGTTTACAGTTCCATGTCACCGGCGTGGAGAATGTGCCCGCCAGCGGTGGGGCCGTCATCGCCATCAACCACACCAGTTATTTCGACTTCACCTTCGCCGGGTTGCCGGCCTACCAGCAGGGGCTGGGGCGCAAAGTGCGGTTCATGGCCAAGCGGGAGGTCTTCGACCACAAGGTCGCCGGGCCGATCATGCGGGCATGCCGGCACATCCCGGTGGACCGTGACAACGGCGCCGCAGCCTTTGACGCGGCGGTCGTGCTGCTCAAGGCCGGTGAACTGGTCGGTGTCTATCCGGAGGCGACGATCAGCCGCAGTTTTGAAATCAAGGAACTCAAGGGCGGAGCTGCCCGCATGGCTGTGGCGGCGGACGTGCCCATCATCCCACATCGTGTGGGGGCTCAGCGGATCTGGACCAAAGACCATCCCAAGAAACTGTTTCGCCCAAAGGTCCCCATCGCGGTCGCCGTCGGGGAGCCGATCGCCCCGACACTTCCGGCCTCCGAGCTGACTGCGCTGCTGCGGGCCCGGATGCAGCATCTGCTCGAAGGTGCAGGAGGCTTACGGGCCGCACCCGGCAGGGGAGTTCTGGGTGCCGCACCGGCTGGGGGGAGGCGCGCCGTCATTGGCGGAGGCAGCCCGACTCGACGCCCAGGAGGCTGCAGAAGAGCAGCTCGCCGGGCGGAGCAGGGTGGTGCCGCCGGAGCCGTGGAGTAACAGCGGATGGCGGAGCCGGTTTTCCGCGCGTTGGAGATTGTGGCTCGGGTAGTCGTCGCGGCCTCCGGAAGCCCCCTCAGCTTCAGCGGCGTGGAACACATTCCCGCCCATGGCGGCGCCGTGATCGCGATCAACCACACCAGCTATGTCGACTTTTTACCGGCTGCACTGGCCACATATCAGCGGCGCCGACGGCTGCGATTCATGATCAAGGCTGAGATGCAGCAAGTGAAGCTGGTGAATTACCTGATCAAGCACACCAAGACGATTCCGGTGGACCGCAGTGCGGGCGCCGACGCATATGCCGTGGCTGTGCAGCGGCTGCGGGAGGGGGAACTTGTGGGGGTCTATCCTGAGGCCACGATCAGCCGCAGCTTTGAACTGAAACCGTTCAAGACGGGCGCGGCCCGCATGGCTGCGGAGGCACGAGTCCCGATCATTCCTCTCATCGTGTGGGGCGCGCACCGGATCTGGACGAAAGATCACCCAAAAAACTTGGGCCGCAAAAAAATACCAATTGCGGTTGCGGTTGGTGCACCGATGTGCGCCGCCGAAGGCGTAGAACAGACGAACGCCGCACTTCGTGAGTCGATGACCGCTTTGCTGCACCGGGTTCAGCAGGAGTATCCGCATCCGCCCGGGGTGTGGTGGGTGCCGCATCGGCTGGGCGGCAGTGCGCCGACTTTAGCCGAAGCGGCCCGGATGGACGCTGCGGAGTTCGCGGCGCGGGCCGCACCACCACAGCAAAGTCCGGGTCGGGGTGGGCTGGACGAGGGGTAGCGGGAATGGCCGAGCCGGTGTTTCGCATCATCGAGATTCTGGTCAAGGCGGCTGTCGCCGCCACCGGGGCACGGATCACGTTTCTTGGCCAAGAAAACATTCCGCAACACGGTGGCGCGGTGGTCGCGATGAACCACACCAGCTATCTGGACTGGATTCCGGCGGCGTATGCGGCGGTCAACCGAGGCCGACGTCTGCGGTTCCTGATCAAAGCCGAGTTACAGCATGTGCGGTCGATTAACTTTGTGATCAAGCACGTCAAGCTCATCCCGGTGGACCGCAACGCCGGAGCCGATGCTTACGCGATCGCTGTTCAGCGCCTGCGTGAGGAGAACTCATCGGCGTGCATCCAGAGGGCACCATCAGCCGCAGTTTCGAGTTGCGGGAGTTCAAGAGTGGCGCGGCCCGGATGGCTCACGAAGCCGACGTGCCGATCATTCCGCTCATAGTATGGGGAGCTCAACGTATTTGGACTAAAGATCACCCAAAATCACTAGGAAGAAACAATATTCCAATCATCGTTAACATTGGAAAGCCGCTATACGCCGCCGCCACGCTAGACCAAACCCAGACGGCCCTGCGCGAGGCGATGACCACGTTGTTGCACGAGACACAAGAGTCATACCCGCACCCGGCCGGTGCATACTGGGTGCCGCGCCGACTTGGCGGTGGCGCACCGACACCGGAGGCTAACGCGCTCGACCAAGCCGAAATCGTCGAGCGCGCAGGACAACGCGCCGAGCGGGAACGGGCGCCGCGCAATCATCAGCCGGGGCGGCTTAGGCGGATGCAGTTTGCCCGCCGGATCGGCGCACCGCGTCGGCGAAACACCGGGACAGCACCTATCAGTGATGTTGGCGCACATGTGACGCCGGCGAGCAGTGGAAATGAATCGTGCGATGACACTGGTGCACAACCACGATCACACAGCAACGGTTCAGCTAAGGCAGTTGGGCAGCAGCAGCGAACGGGGGAAAACCGTTATGGCAGAGCCATTTTTTCGCATGATGGAAATCATCGTCCCGCCGATAGTCGCGGCCAACGGGATCACAATCACGTATGAGGGCCTAGAGAACATTCCCGACCGCGGCGGCGTGGTCGCACTGAACCACACCAGCTATGTGGACTGGCTCCCGCTTCGATCGCCGCCTACCGGCGACGGCGGCGTTGAGATTCATGATCAAAGCGGAAATGCGGGAGGTGTGGGCAGTCAATTACGTGATCCGGCATGCCAAACTCATTCCGGTTGACCGCAGTGTCGGCGCTGACGCATATGCGGCTGCAGTGCAGCGGCTCAGGGAGGGCGAACTCGTCGGGTTGCATCCAGAGCTACGATCAGCCGGAGTTTGAGCTGAGACCGTTCAAAACCGGCGCGCGCGTGGCGCGCTGGAGGCCCGCGTACCGATAGTTCCCTTAATTGTCTGGGGTGCAGCGGATTTGGGCTAAAGA
>NZ_BLKW01000003.1 GCF_010723305.1 Mycobacterium botniense
TTGTCGATGACTGAGCTGGCTTCGATGACTGATGAGGAGCTGCTGCGTCAGTCAATCCAAATCCTCGCCGGCTTTCCCCGCGAGGCTGGGCTGCTGCTAAACAGCGCCGGCGGGGCGATCGCCGACCGGCCGTCAATGTTGGCGGTGTGGAATGAGGAGCTTTCACCCGAGCAGGCTGAGCTGGACATCTGACCGGTGAGGGCATCAGGGACCACAGTGCTCGCGCGGACCAGCTAGCCCGGCTGGTTTCGGGGATCAACGATGCGACGAAGGCGATCGTCCGGGACAAACTGGGCCTGCGCAGCCTCAGCCGGAACCTGCTTGTCGAAGGTGTTGCACCTGGGTCTGTGCATGGTTTGCGTGCTGACGCTCCGATCGAAGCCTCTGGAACGGAGCCGATGCGCGATGTTGACGCTTCGAGCCGGATTCGGTGGCATTGCGCACGGTGGCGCGCGTGTTCACGGTCGCTTCCTCCGATGAGCCTTCGGTATCCGGCGATTTGCGGTCGATGCCTGCGCGGGCTCGCGCGCGTTGCAACGCGCGGTGGTGACTGTCAGCAAAGCCAATTGGGAGATCGACGGCGAGATCAGGCAGCGCACCTACAGCGCGGATCCGGTGCGTTTGTCTCGGCGAGGCGCGGTGGAGCTGCTGCACCAGCTTGCAGCACACAACTACACGACCGAAACGAACCCCCGCCCCAATGGAATGGTCCGGGACTAAACACGTGGGATGTGCCCGGCACGTACGGCGGGTGGACTACCAACCAGCTGATCTGCGACCCGATCACCTACCGGTGCCGCCAATACGTGACACCGTAACCAAAAGCTAGGTGCTGGATTATGGGACGGATATGAACCCCTTCGTTATTCCGATGAAAACCGGCTTCTAGCTGCGAAAACGGCAAGGAATGAGCTGACATGGAGGACACGAACCGACATCACGCGACCTGCGGAAACACGAGACAGCATTGACGGTGTCAATGGGGCCGGAAACGCCCCCACGGTCGCCGCGCAGGAATGCCTGCGGACTGAGCTGATCGAGACGGCGGTCGTCGATCGGCCGCCGCTGGCCTACAGCGACGCCGACGTGACTGCGACTGATTTCACCGAGCAATCCGGCGATGACCCGTGGGACGACGACGCGTGGGAGGACGAGTACCGCGCCTACGCATGGGGCACCGTCAAGATTTTCGTGGGCCTGATGGCGGTCGTCGTTGTCGCAGCGGGATGGATCGTCGCGATCGCGTTGATGTCAAAAGGTCACTCTCCAGCGACTGATGCGGCGACGCCCGAGTCAACACCAGCGACGGAGGCGCAAACACCGCCTGCGCCGCCGACGACAGTAACCTCACCGCCGACGACAGTAACCTCACCGCCGACGACAGTGACGGCGCCGCCGACGACAGTGACGGTCACGCAAACATCCACACCCGTCGCAGCGCCACTGGTGCCTACTGCGCAAGCGCCGCCCAGCCGTACTCCGATCAGATATTCCTCAGCGAAGCGCGTGCGGGCGGCCTGGTCATCCTGGACGACTCGGTGGCGGCCGCTGATGCCCGGCAAGGCTGCGAATATCTCGCGGCGGGCCACCGCGCGGAAACGCAGGAGCTCGCCATGCGCAATAATCCGTCGCTGACGTGGCGGGACGCGGAAGTCTACGTGCGCCGCCATCGACGCCTACTGCCCTCAATACTGATCACGGCGCGTGCCGCATGTACGGGGAGGATGGCTGAGTGGGCCGGTGGGATTTTACGCGAGAAGAGATCTGGGCGATGATGGCGGTCGAGCAGGCGGAGAAGTATGCCGCGCTAGCGGCAACGTTCGGCGCGGATGCCGTTGACGCGATGCTCATGTTTCCGTGGTCTCCCGAAGTTCCAGGGGAACGACTTTGCTAACAAAGGTGTTTTGATGCCCAACCTTACTAACCGGACCCTTGAGGACAAGGTTAAACGTCCGTTCCGGGAGCGGTGCCGGCAACAGAATGCCGCGTTCGACGACTACCGCGCCAGCCACCGGCCCGTCGTCGACGCAGTGCGGCGGCTCGTGCACGACGGGCAGCTCGCCGCGCCGACCGTGGCCGGCGGCCGCCTGGCCGTTGCCAGCGCGCCCAGCGCGACCTGGGGAAGCCCCGGCGGCGCGCCGCACCCGAACAGATCGAGGCGATGACCGCAAAAGCGGTCGACGAGCTGGTCGACGTGCTCAACGCGGCGCGCGACCCGCTGTATACGTGTACAGGCGCGACGAGGACATGCATGCATGCTGCCCGGCCAGATACGGCACATTTGCCGGCGCGGTGGTGGCGCCACGTGGTCGCCCGTGCCTGCCAGGAAGTGCCCGGCGTGGTCATCACGTCGTGAGCTATGCAAACCGGGCCGTATCCTGATCCGAACGCATAGAAGGAGGGCCCATGAAGCTTGCGGCGCGCGCGAAAATGATGGTCACACCAGCCTGGCAGGCGTACTATGATGCGATCTAAAACCGCACAGCCGCCTCGTTCATGCGCTCAACCAGATTTACGGCACCCTAGCTAGTAGCCCGCTGTGCCCGTTATCGCCTTTGTGTACAGCTGTCTGTACAGTGGAGGAGGCACCAAAAGTCATGGACCCCAGCGCGATCGAAGCGGGCGACGTTATTGAGGCGACCTTCAACCCGCAGCGGACCGACGATCTCACGCCAGCAGCGGCGGCGATCGTCGGGCAGCGATTCCAGTGGACGTGCGTGCGACGCGTCGAGGACAACGGCCCCGACTATGACGGCCAGTGGCGTCTCGAGCTCGGCAAAGACGACTGCGAGCGAACCGGCCTGTGGTGGGTGGCGTTATGCGACCTGAGTGACATCGTCTATGTCGGCCGCGATCAACGGGCAGCCGACGAGTACAGAATCCTCAACGGCCTCTGATGCCGCGCCGACGTAGCCCCGGCGCGCCCTGCAGGAGGCCTTGCGGCGGTGTAAAAAGAGTTCGGACGTAGGTTCCGTCGAAGACGAGCAAGTCTGAAGGAAGGAGCCTACGTCCGTGTCGAAGAGGATATCGCCTGATCAGATATTCCTCAGCGAAGCGCGAGGTAGTCGCCGCCGCGTGGCCTATCCAGCTGAGGGGTGTCGCGTCGGCACCACTTTCGACACATGCCCGTATTCGGGGTCTTCGCGGATCTTGCGTTGTGCGCTGCGGCCGGCGGTGGTGACCGGGACTGCGGGCGGCACAGGGATTCCGGTCTGGTAGCGCTGTGTGGTCGGAGTCGCCACCGAGACGGTTGGCGCCCGGCCTTCAAGGTTCCAGGGCTGTGTGGTCCAGGTGGGCGCCGAGAAGCGGCCAAGCCGCCCCGCGCCGCCCATGTTGGCGGTCACGTGGGTCGACACGTACGGTGTCGCGCCGCTGACGCTGAACGTCTGCGGTGCGCCGCCGCCGTGACCGTCGCCGCTGGACGCGGCTGCCGTAGCGATGAGTTGGCTTT
Source organism: Mycobacterium botniense (assembly GCF_010723305.1). Classification (NCBI taxonomy): domain Bacteria; kingdom Bacillati; phylum Actinomycetota; class Actinomycetes; order Mycobacteriales; family Mycobacteriaceae; genus Mycobacterium; species Mycobacterium botniense. The sequence goes on from NZ_BLKW01000003.1 coordinate 3,452, forward strand.
CGGCGGCCACCTCGGTGTAGCCGATGAAATCGACGAACAGCTGCGCGAGGTTGACCGGGTAGCCGCCGCCCAGCGACTGCTCGATGTACTGGCCGAGGATGGTGCCGCCGTCGAGGCCCAGGACAGGCACACCGTTAGGGTTGAGTCCGAGGCTGTTGAGCAGTTGTTCGAGGATGGATTCAATGGACTCAACGCCGCCGGTGGTGGCCGCGGGTTGGATCGCCGGCGCCCCCGGGTTGGTGGTTTGCGGCGCCGGCGCGAACGGCGTAATCGGCGCCGTCGCAGCCAATGACTGCGCCTGGTACCGCGCCATCGCGGCCACGTCTTGTGCCCACATCTCGACGTACTGCGCCTCGGTCTCCATGATGGCCGGTGTGTTCTGGCCGAGCAGGTTCGTCGCCACCAGCGCGGCCAGCTGCGCCCTGTTAGCGGCGATAACGGGCGGCGGTACGGTCGCGGCGAGCGCGGCCTGGTAGGCTTGCGCCGCGGCGTTGGCTTGCGCGCCGATGCGGCTGCATTGCGCCGCGGACGCTTCCAGCCACGCGATGTACGTGGCGGCTGCTCGCGCCATCGCGGCAGACGACGGCCCGTGCCACGCGTCGGCGAGCCCTGAGATGACCGATCGGTACGCTACGGCAGCGGCGTCCAGATCGCCGGCCAGCCGCTGCCAGGCCAGCGCCGCGGTCTGGAGCGGCGCCGCTCCGCACCGGTGTACATGCGGGCCGAGTTGATCTCCGGTGGAAGCGCCGGGTAATCCATCTAATCCCTGCCCCGGTGAGATGTATTGGGTCCACAGCTGGATGCAGCCAGCCGGCCAGATGCCCCACCACTGTGCCGATCACCCCATAGGTGAGCAGCGGATGGGTTTGGGTGTAACGGCGGCTAGCGTCAGACAGCGTTTCGCCGCGCGGGCACAGTGCGTCCCACGCGCCGACGCCGGCCACCAGTGCGACGCCGAGCGCGATCCACGCCTTGTCGGATGGCCTCACCGGGATCCCTGGCTATAACGATCGAGCAGCCGGTCCAGCATGGACTGCCACGTGAGCTCGCGCTCGATCTCGCCCTGATCCCGCGCGGCGCGTAGTTGCGCCAGCGCGGTGGTGATCTGCTCAGTCAGCGGCGACCGCGCCTGCATGAGGTCACGTCACATCTGTTCGGGGTGGCGGCGTTTCGCCGTTTCGATGCGCCGCTCGAGGTCGAGCCGTGCTTCGCGCTCGTCACGCAGCTCGCCGCGGACACCGCCGATGTCCTGGCGGATGCCGCGCATATCGCGGCGCACGTCATCGAAACCGGCGCGGACCTCGGCCCGGAACTCGTCCAGATCTTCCCGCAGGTTCGAGTCGTGACCGTTGACGAGCTGGTCGCGGATGCCGCCGACTGCGCGTGCATGGTTGCGACTGTCGATCCATGCTTTTCCCCAGCCGCCGACCGTGATGACGACGAGCCCGGCCAGCCCGATCAGGGTGGTCGGCTCGCCCATCAGGAGGCGAACTGGTCGAGGTCGTCGATCAGCGGCTCTGCGGTCTTGATGAAGCCCGCCACAGCGGCAATCACCGCCAAGCCGCTGCTGATCGCGCCGGCCCACGTCTCGGGAAGGATGCCGGCGAACTCATGCAGCGCGTAGGTACCGACAGAGCCAGTGGCGGCCAGGACCGCGACCGCGGCCTGCGCTGCCTTGGACGGCTTAAACGGGAGTTTGATACTCATCTTCGATGACCTTTCGGGTTTAGGCCGCCGCGCGGGCGGCTGTGAGTGTTGCGATGTTGTGCAGGAAACCCACGGCGTTGGCGACAAGGTTTGAGTAGCCGCCGATCTCGCCGACGTAGCTGATGTGCGGTGCGGTTGGGCCGCCGGGCGCAGCCAGGAAGTCGATGCCCTGCAGCGCGGCCTCGACGGCGGCCTGGGTGCCGGTGGCGTTGGCCTGCGGCCCGCTGATCAACCCGATCAGCAGTCCCTCGAGCGCGCCCAGTCCGGCGGCCGCCAGCCCGGCGATGCCGCCGGTGAACGCCGGGATCAGACCGAGATCTTTGACGGCCATGACCAGTGCGTTGACAATGTCGGTGGTCAGTGCGCCGAGGTCGTTGAACTGCAGGCCGGTGGCCACGGTGTAGACGTCGGTCATGTCCTGCCCGACTTGGCCGTTGGGGACGCTCGCGTACATGTCGAGGCCGGCGTCGCCATTGGCCGGGCTATGCACGTAGTCGGCCCACGACCTGCCCGTCGCGCATCGGCAGCTCGGTCATGTTCAGCGACGAGATGCCGTGCCCCCCTGGGTCGGCGATACCTGGGGCGTAGAAACCGGCTCCGCGGCACGGGTTTCCGAACGTGTAGCCGCCCACGAAATTCGGGGCGTACTGCGCGAGAGGGCCGTCCATGATGTCGATCGCGACGCGTGACACCACCTCGGCGCCTTGGCTGTAGCCTCCGAGGACGAACGTCTGCAACGGGTTGGCGGCGAGCCATTCCGCGATCCAGTTGTAGCCGTCAGCGACCGACTGCTGGTAGCTCGGCGACGAGGCCGAACCGCCCACCGGGCCGAACGACGCCGGGTAGGGCACCGCAACCTCGTAGCACAACCCGTCATCGACGTAGGTGTTTAGCCCGGCGACCACCATCGACGGGTACTGGGTGCCCGGCGCCGACTCCCACGTGCCGCCCACGGTGAGCACAGCGTGCCGGACCTTCACAACACCGGAGATGCCGGCCTGCAGGTCCGCCCACCCGGTCATTTCGCGCTCGTCGGAAGACCGTTGGCTTTGCGCCACTGGATCGCGAATTCCATCAACTCGATCAGCACGTCCCCGGAGTCGCGTTCGATGCCGTCGGAGAAGACGTGCGTCCACGCGATCTGCTCGGCGACGGTGACCTGCTGCTCGAACGCGTCATAGGTGCCCTGATAGCTCTGACCGTTGTGGGTAGAGTTCCAGGGGCCGCGCGCCGGGTCGTTGACGATATCGCCGATGTTGCGAGGATGCCGCGCCAGCACGTTGCGCCACGGCATCGGTGTCCCATCGACTTTCACCCCAGAGACGTCGGCCTGCAAGCTGTTGGCGTCACTCATCATTGCTTCCCTTCGATAGAGTTCTTGACCGACGCGAGCGCGTCGACCGGCGTGAGGTTTTGGCCTTGCGCGTTCTGGCCGAGCTGCGGCCAGCCCTGCCCGCCTGGTCCGCGCAGCTGGTCCCAGACCTCTCGTACCTTTTGCAGCAGCTCTTGCTGCTCAGCGTCGGTCAACGCCATAAATAGTCCTCCTATACCTAGTAGTGATCTCAGATCATCAACAGAGCCACGAAACGCGTTGGCGTCCACGGACATTCCCGCAACCAGCGCGGCGTCGGTGAATTGCCAAATGACGGGGGTGGCGCCGCCGTAGCCGGTCCAGCCTTGGCCGTTGTCGCCGCCCGCGTCGGCGTATTCGGTGCTGGCGTAGTTGCCCTCTTCGTAGTAGGCCGACGACACCAGCCCGACCACACCGGACAGGTCGGGGGAGCCGATCTGTTGCCAATACCAGTGCGGTATATGGGACAGCCGCATGTTGACACCCGCCGCGACGAACGCGTTCCACACGGCCCAAAAGTTGGTGATGTCACCGGAGTTGGCTTCGAAGTCGAGCATGCACGGCGCCGCCCCGTTACTCGGGTCGTTGGCCAGATAGGTTTGCGCCTGCTGCGCCGGGTCGTCGGTGGTGACATAGTGGTAGCCGACAACCAGGTTTCCGGTCTGCTGCGCCCACTGCCACACGGTGGGCCAGTACGGGTCTCGGTAGTAGTTTCCTTCCGATACTTTGTGCTCGATCCACGTGAAACCTTCGGAGATGATCTCGTTGAGGGCCGAAACGATGGCCGCCGCTGGCTGGCCACCCCAGTTGTTATTGGATAAATCCACTCCGTACAGCGTCACCTGTTTTTCCTCCTTAGACGTATCTGCGTGCGTTGTGGAACGGGCCGCCTTGGACTATCGGCACTTCTTCTACTGGCACCCCGTAGGTGGCGGCTTGGATGATGTTGCCGTCGCCGCTGTAGATCGCGGCGTGGCTGGCGTCGGGGTAGAAGGTGACCACGTCGCCGGGCTGCAGGTCGGGGCGGTCGACCGGCTGGCCGCCGACCGCGAGCGCCTGACTCGAATGCGGCAGCGTGATGCCGACTTGCGCGTACGCCCACACGACCAGCCCGGAGCAGTCGAACGCATCCGGACCCGCCGCGCCCCACTGGTAGGGTCTGCCGATCGCGGTACGGGCCACCGCCACAACAGTGGCAGCGTCAGCCTTCGATTGCGGGGACATCGCGCTGAGCAACAACAGATGCGCGGCGAGCACGGTCGCGCCAGTTCGGATCACGGTCCAGGACGCGGCGCCAGCTCGTCGCTGTCTTTGCGCGGACGCCGTCGCGGCGTCGGGGCTAGCACGGGTCCGGTGTCCAGCTTGCGAAGATCACTGGACAGCTTGTCGAAGTCGACACCCGCGGGGCTCTTGCCGCCGGTGAACATTTCCTCGGTGAGCGCGACGACAGCGACGGTGTTGAAGGCGCTGAAGAACGGCGCGGTGATGGCGCCGTCACCGCCCCATGTGGGCAGCTGCGCGGTGTGGCGGTCGGAGGCGCCCCACACCGGAATGTAATGTCCGCCTTCGACCCGGTGACGGCCGGGGATGAGATGCCACGCTTGCCCGGATTCGAACTGGGCTTCCGCGTAGTCGGGAACTAGGATTCCCACACCCACCACTTCAAACAGGCTCAACGCGATCAGCATTTCGTCCCAGTCCCCCGGTGTCAGCCCGGCGTAGGCGACGATCTTGTGCCGGTTGCCGTCCGCGTCCACGATGCCAGTGTTCTGCCGGAATTCGTAGAGTTCGTGGACGTCGGTGCCTTGGTCGCTGCCGGGATCGGCGGGGTTGTATCCGGTGATCTCCGAGTAGTTCTGCACCGCGGTGTCGTCGGTGAAATTGACGGTGACGCCGCGCAGCGCGTTCGCCAGGCGGATCTCCTCGATGCTGCCCGCGATTGCGCAGTCACCGATCCGGTCGTTGAGGTACATTCGCGGCTTGACCAGACCGGCGTGCCCGAGCGGGAACTTCAGCGAATCAACGCTTGGCAGGTCGCTGGTGTAGTAGTCGCACAGCCGGATTCGCGGATGGGTGTGGACGGGCTTCAATCCGAGCTTGTATTTCACGGCGGTCTCCTATGCTTGCTCGAGTGCTTCGCCGAGCTCGGCGAGCGCTTTGTTGTGGCGGTTGTGGGCCAGGACGTGCCCGGCGGCGACGATGGCGGCGATCGGCCACTCGATCAGCTCGAGCGCTGCCAGCGCAGCCACACCGCCGTAGTAGGCCAGCTGGTCGAGCTCCGGCACCGGCACCGTGCCGAACAGCGGAAGCGCAATAGTGGGGCGGTGTTTGGCGGCCACCTGTTTGACCGCGGTTGCTTTCTTGGGTGCGGGCATCAGGAACCTTTCTGTTTGCCGAGCATGTTGGCGTGGATGGCGTCGATGCGGCCCCGGGCCTCGGCGGCGACGTAGGGGTCGGCGGTGACGCTCATTTCGTTGTCCTGCAAGCGTTCGCCCGCGTCGCTCCAGTTGGTTGAGCCCTGAACCACCCAAAGGTTGTCGACCACAACCATTTTCATGTGCATGATGCGGCCGTGTTCGCTTCGTCCGATAGCGATCGACGACGCCGGATAGTCCTGCTGGGCGAGCAGCTGGCGTTCGTGGACGCCGCCGGCCTGCGAGCTGTCCAGGGTGAGCTGCACGTAGCAGTGCTCTTGAACGAGCTTGCTGCGCAGTATTTCTGCGAGCTGCGGGTCGTCAAATCCGTACATGGCGACAACCAGGGAGTGCTGGGCGCTGTTGAGCAGATAGCACAATGCGCCGTGCACGTCGTCGACCGGGGCGTAGAGGGTGCGCCGGTGCTCGGGATAGCCGGGCGGCAGCGGTTGGGTGCGGTATTTGTCGAGCACCGACAGGCTGTAGAGAGGGTGAGCGCGGGTGCTCATTTGTTGTCCTTGTGGCCGTGATGGATGGCGTGGCCGACGTATTCGAGGATGGCGCCGATGGCAGCTGAGGCGAGGCCGCCGGTCGCGAAGGCGGTCAGCCAGCCGGTTGCGCTCATGTCAGGCGGGTGTGATGACGCCGATGCCGTCTGCCGACCAGTTCACCGCGAACACGCCGTTGGACGGGGACTGCACCCGCCGAAGTCGACCCAGCCGATCAGCGGATCGGTTGCGGCTGAGCCGGTTTTGGCGTCGTAGAGCACTGCCTTGTACGCGGAGAATGTGGCGTTGGACCATTGCGCGTTGGCGCCGGTGAAATCCCAACCTGCTGGGGTGATTGCGATCGACCCGATCACCACACCCCCCGGCGGTGTAGCCGGGGCCGCTGATCTCATACGCCTGCGGCGTCGACCAGAACTGGTCGGCGGCTTGGTTGGGTGTGTAGCCGGAGCCGACGAGCGCCAGCTTGAGTGTGTCCGATGTCAGGTTGATCTTTCCCTGCGCCAGCGCAGTGAAGAAGCTGTTGTAGAAGTGAGCGGTTACGGCCATGCTGATGAAGCCTCCTTTCTGCGGACGTGTTGTGCGGGAGGGGTTTTCGTTTGAGAGCCGCTGTCAGCGGGCTAGTTCCATTCGATGAGCGTGTATCCGGCTCCGCCGTTGCCTCCGTTCGCGCTTTGACCGCCGCCACCCCCGCCACCGCCGTAGAGTCCGCCGTTGCCGCCGACGTATCCGTTTCCTGAGCCGCCGCCGCCCCCTGCGCCGCCGTTTCCGGCAGCGGCATCGATTGGCGCGGAGCCGTCCGAGTTATTTCCACCTGCGCCGCCGGTGCGCGTCGTGGAATCGCCGCCAGCGCCAGCTCCGCCTCCAGAGCTGACGAGGGCCCCACCACCGCCGCCAGCGCCAACGTTGTCGGTGGTATCGCTGACGCCGGGGAAGCCGTAGCTTACGTACCCGTTACCACCCGCTTTGCCGGTATGTGTGGAAGCGGTTATGCCGGAGGCTGAGCTTGTGCCGCCAGCACCGCCAGGCGGATTCGGGGTACTGCCGACGCCGTTAGCTCCGGGTTGGCCACCGCCAGCGGATAGCGAGACGCTGCCAGATGAGAATGTGGACGCGCCGCCAGCGGTCGGGGATGAACCTGCCACCCCGCCTGCGCCGCGAGTGACCGAATACGTCGCGCCGAGCGATGCAACAGGTATGAACACGCGGTCTACGCGGCCTCCGCCGCCGCCTCCGCCACCACCGTAGAAGCCATTGTCGTCGCTGCCAGACCCGCCTGCACCGCCGCCGCCGATCAGCGTGACCCAGCAACCGCTTGTGCCAGCGGGCACAGGCTGATTCGTGCGGTTGACGTTCTCTTCGGCGAACGGCGTGAACGACGAGACGGTCGCGGTGGGCGCCGGCATGGAGGCGGCCGCGGCCATCGCTGGGGCGGCGAGGTTGACGCCGCTCGATACCGCCGGTGCGGGCATGGAGGCGGCCGCCGACATCGCGGGTGGTGTGATCGTGCCGCTCGTTGAGAGGGCCGGCGCAGGCATGGTTGCGGTGGCGGCCATCGCCGGGGCCGGCACGATGACCTCCACCGTGGGTGCGGGCATCGTTGCGACGGCCTGCATTCCGGGAACCACCATCATGATGGAGTCCTGAATGCTGGGCGCGGGCATCTTCGCGATCGCCGACATGGCCGGGACGGTGACTGCTGCGTCGATCACCGGCCACCAGCCCGTCGACGAGGGCGGTGCAGACCAAACACTGTCCCCGAACGGCAGCGTCATGACTGGTACGCCCTAATCCATGCTTGGCCATCAGCGCCCGCGCCGCCGAACAAATACGGCGCCGCACCGCCGCCACCACCCCCGGGCGCGCTGCCGGCGAAGCTGTCGAACACCGTGCCCCCGCCGTAATAGATGACGCCGTTGTAGGTTTCGTTTCCGGGTGAGGCGCCGTATTGACTGGTTGGGAGGAAGCCCGATCCCCCTGCGCCGCCGGGACAGGTCAGTGTGTGCTGGGTGCCCCCAGGGTCGGTCCACTGGAATGTGGTCGCGGTGCCTGGAAGTCCGGCGGTGAACCATTGAATCTGCTGCGGCCCACCGGCACCCACGGTGACGGTGATCGTGCCGCCGGGCGCAATATCGGTTCCGACAACCAGGGTTCCCACGTTCCAGCTGCCGGCCGAACCGCCCTGCCCTCCGATGAAGACTTCCGCGCCCTGGCCGGCGCCGCCGCCGCCGACGCCGACAAGGTCGAGCTTGTTGCCCGCAACCATCCAAGGCGGCAGCGTGAAGGTGTATTGGCCGGCCGCGGCGTAGGTGCTCGTTACGGGTGGCTGGTAGTTCGGCGGTACGTTGCTCACCCCGAGCCCGACGTATGGGGTGTTGCCGGTGTAGGTGATGCCGCTCGATAGCGCGGTGGGCCCGCTGGATCCGGTGTTGCGGGTGAAGCCGGTCTGTTTCGTGTTCGCGCTCGGGTGGTCGGTTTGCCAAGATTGGCCCAGCCCGGCGATGTACACGGTGCCGGAGCCGACGACCTGGTATTCGACCAGGATGACATCGCCTGGGTTGACCGGGATTTCGTCTGCGTAGGGGAAGGTGTAGACGTTCCACTGCCCGGTCTTCGACAGGTTGGTGTGCAGGTCGCCGGAGCTGAACAGCGGCGTGATGTTGCCGGAGCTGTCCATCTTGGCGAAGTTCAGGTAGAACGCTGTGACGGTGCCGGAGTAGTAGCCCCACCACTGGTGAAAGCCGAGGGTTTTCGCCTGGCTGGCGCGCAGAAAGCCGCCGGCCGACGCGGATTGGGTCGCCGTCACCGTCGAGGGAGCCGAACCGGAGCCCAGCGATTGCAGGCTCATGTTGGACTCGACGGTTTCCTCAAGGCCGGCCGAGACCGCCCGGTTGTCCTGAATGCCGAGCGTGTTGGTGGCGTTCTGCGCCAACGTCATCGCGTTGACGGTGACGTGCGCGGCGCTCTGCACCGCCTGCGTCACCGTCGACAGCGGGTTGCCGCTGCTCGACACCCCCGACAGATTGAGCGCGTTCGCCAGTGTGGTGGCGAGGTTGTCCCACATGTTTTGGATCGTCGAGCCGATGTCTTCGATGCCCTGAATCCCCTGGATGGCGGACGCGGGAACGCCGGACAGCAGACTCGAGGGGATCGTGTTGACCTTCTTCACCGAGCCGTCGTCGAACCACACCTGCCCCGCAGTCGCAATCGCGTCCACCAGGGGGCGCAGAAAGACCGTGTCAACGCTGCCGTCAATCGGGACGGTGAAGGTTTGCGAAAGCTGCTGCCACACCGACTGGCTCGCTGGCGGGTTGGTGAACTCGGCCAGCACGACCGATGACACGCGTTGCGGCACCTGCATACCGGCGAACTTGTACTGCAGCACCTCCAGCCGGATTGGGTTGGTTCCGGTGTAGACGAGACCGGCCCACTTCGCCCAGATCGACATGGCGAGCTGCTCGCCGGGCGTGACCGGGATCGGGTTGCCGACATCGGAGTAGAGGTATGCGCCGTCGGGTTGGATCAGCAGCGAACCGGGGTTGGTGCGCCCGGTGGTGCCGTCCCAGGTGATCTGCGGGGCGCGCGCCGACACCGACGCCGCGGTGTCGAAGCCGGGCGCCCACAGCAGTTCGGGGTTGATGTCGACGATGTGCGCGCCCGCGAGCACAACACCGGTTGCGGGGCGCAGCTGGCCGGCGATGTTCAATCCGGGGATGGCCTGCAGCGCGTTAGCGAAGTCCCCGAACGGGTTTCCGGTCAACAAGCCTTGCAGCGAGTTGACCAGCTGGTTGATCGCGTCTTTGCCTTGCGACAGGATCTGCGACACCGGGTTGTTGGTGCCGGAGCCGCCGAACAACTGGACCACGTTGTCGATGGCCTGCTGCACATCGGTTGCGGCGTCGTTGATGTCGGACTGCAAGGTGTTCGACCACGACGACAGCTGCGCGAGCACACCGCTGAGGTTTTGGCCGGTGACCACGCCGATCAACGCTTGGACAACCCAGCGCAGGAATCCCTCTATGAGCTGCTGGCCGATCGCCTCAATCTGCTGCGCAGTGAACGGGCGCGCGCTAAGCGAGCTGCCTGGCGGGTAGTGTACGGACGGGTCCGGTGTCGTCCAATTCGGCGCTGGACTGGTCATGACGACAGCGGCGCCCCTACCACGGTGAACACGCAGCGGCCGGTGGAGTATTCGTCAGTTGTCGCCGCTTGCTGCTCGGCGTTCAAATACACGGTGGCGGACGTTCCGGCGCCGACTTGACCGACCGAGCCCCCGTTGAGCAAAGCCCCGAACTCGGGGATGATCACAGGCGCCGGGGGGCGCCGCGCCCAGCGTGCCGAATCCGCGGCCGATCTCGGCGCCTCCCTGTGTGTTTGGTGCGCCGCCTAGCCGGGCCACCAAATCCACCTTCGTGTTCACGGTGCCCGCGACCTCAACGGAGGCGAACACCAGCGGAAGATACGGCTGGGTCTGGGCAGGTATCGTCAGCGATGACAACGTGCGCACTTGGCCGCCCGAGGTTCCGGTGGTGGGTATCCCGGTGACGTTGTAGGCGAACAGGAATGGCAGCGGAGCCGGGTTGAATTTTCCGGTCGCCGAGTTGAACAGCAGCGTCGCGCCGTTGACTAGGGTTCCCACCAGGTCTTCGGCGCTGGCGATGAGGAAGCTGCCGACGGTGCCCGGTGAACCTTGCGGCAGCCCGAGGTCCAGCACGTACGCGGACGGGATCCCGGGGCCACCCGGCGCTGTTTCGCGCAGGTCGGCGGTAGCGCTGCTGCCCGCGGCTAGCGTGTTGACGTTGCCGATGGCCAACTGTGGTGGGGGACCGGGCTGGCCGGCGGCCAGCGGAGGTATCCCGTTTGCTTGTGCGCCGCCCGGCCCGAACACCATGACAGCGGTTTTCGTCGAACCGGGGTCTATCCCCGCCGGCCACAGGACCGGCCCGTAATACAGCACCGAACCGGCGGGGTAACCCTCAGGGTTCCAATTCCATTGACCTAGCGGATAATTCGCACCCTGCGCGGTGATGTCATAGTCAACCAGGATCACAGCCCCGTTCGCCGGCGGTTGCGCGAATGTCAGAGTTGACGGCGGATCCTCGCTGTAGTCAACGCCGTCGTGTTGGCGTTCACCGTTCACATAGACCCGAGTGCTGCCAGGGTAGAACGGCTGCGACGTAGTGAAAACGGTGTTGGTTCCGTTAACAGCCCCGGACGGGGCTTCGCCGTAAATACTCACACCCGCTGCCCTTTTCCTGTTTTTTAGCCGTTGGGGGAAGCGCCGAGCGCAAGCATCAACCCCTGCTCAACGTCAACTATTTTGCGTTGGATCAATGTCATAGGCGCTTCTTCGCGGCGCCCGTCGCCAACTTGGACATCGATACGGCACCGTATCTCTGCGTTGTCGATGACTTTGATCTCGTCGAGATAATCGGTGTAGAGGACGCCGCGGCGGATGAGCGACGCCAGTTGGCCGGGGAAAACGTCTTTGAACAGCCGCCACGGCATGCCGTGGTAGAACGTTAACTGCGCCGCCGGGTATCCGTTGGTGTCCCAACCCGCCGAAATGGCCGCGAACATCGTGTCGATGTCGTATGTGGATTGGGTGGGGAAAAACCGCTCAGGAAACCCGTACGGCCCCAGCGCAACTCTGCGGTCGAACCACTCGAAAAGCTCGAACGCCAGAAACGCGTTGTCGAGCAGCCCGTCAAAAATGCTGTTCGAGATGCCGGTGATCCCGATGGTCATCATCAGAATGTCCACCAGGTATTCCAGGCTCGCGTTTATGAAATCGTTGAGCCACTTGGGTGACTTGCCGCCCAGAATGACCTGCCAGCACACCGGATGGTGGTGGGCGACATCCATCGACACTATTCCCGAGTCGTCAGCGTCAGCGTTGAACACCACCCACGGTGGAACGAAATTCACCCCGAGCGTGGGCGCGATAACGATGTCGGAACCCGGTGGCACGTACTCGTTGTCGGGGTTCAGGAAGGGGTTGAGAACGCCGCCCAGCAGCGAGCCTTCGAGGTCCACCAAATCCTGGACAGCGCCGTCCACCACAGTGCCCGTCGGACCCGTAACTCCAAGGTAGTTGCGCAAGTTGAAGCACAGGGTGGGCACCTGTAAATCCCACAGCAGTCCTTCGGGTTGCGGCTCGCCGGGCATCCACAAATCCATGCTGGGATAGATACCGTTGTCGGCGAGCTGTTGTCGCATCAGCTGCCACAGCGTGTCCATGCGACCGTTGACCTCGATCCATGGCGATGTGTCTGTCAGCGGGTCGGTGGGTATCACGCACACCGGAGTGGTGACCATTTGCATGAACTCGCTGAGGGAGATGCTGTTTTGCATGAGGATGGTGCCGAACCAGGTGCGCCAATCTAAGTCGAGGGAGCCGAGCGTGTTGAACAGCTCCCAGAGGCCGAGTTGCAGCCGCATACAGTTCTCGGCCACCAGCGTTTTGAACACTGTGATCGCCGGTCCGATGAGGACCGCTTCGGATGGCTGCACTTCGATAGGCAGGAATGGCTGTGGCCATGCGACAATCCGGTCCAGCATCGTTAAGTCGCCGACCAGTTCGCACTCTACGGTCTCGGCGCCGTCGGGGTTGATTTTGTCGTGCGCGACGTCGATGCGCCCGACCAGCGGCCGGCTCCCCCTTCGAAATCGATCACCACGGGAACGACCGTTGTCTGACAAGTGATCGCAAGCTCGGCCAGCGGGTCTTGTCCTTTGAGCGTCAATGTGCCGTCGGGCAGTTTCAGACGCGGGAAGGTGCAGGTGACTTCGATGTAGTCGCCGCACTGGTATTCGGTGCGGTAATAGTTGTCGAACAGCCGCACATCCATGTTGATCGGCACGGATTCGTGCGGCCGGGCCAATTGCAGCGCACTCGACATCGCCGCGACGGGATCGGGCCCGGTCAGCGTAACCTGTTGCTGGTCAAGGCTGCTCATTCCGGCCACACCCTCATCGGTGTGATAGAGGCGACCATTTTCGATGCCGGGTTGCCGCCGGTGATCGAGCACGCGATAGCCGCTGGCTGCGCGTATTGTGGCTGCGCCACACCGGGAATCGGGTTGGTGTAGTTGCCGGTGATCAGCGACGCCAGCGGGGCGGTCTGCGGCAGCGCCCCAAACGCCGACTCGAACTGCTGCAGCAGCGGCGGCACGTTGTTGCCGCTGACAAAGTTGATGAGCGTGTCGAGCAGCGACGGCGACGCCGACTGCGGCGCCTGCGACCGTGGCGGGGTGAGGTCGACGACGCGCGGCAGCCGGGATAAAGTGTTGATCAGCGCAATGTCACCGGCGTTCAGTGGTCCGAACGTGATCATCGTTGTCGAGCCGGGGCCGTTGGCGAAACTGAACGTGGCCCCGTCTTCGGTTCCCGCGTAGCACAGGATGGCGGGCCAGCCGTCCTGGTCACCGATGTTGCCCAACTGCAACCAGCCGGAGCCCGAGCCGGTCCACCCCGACGTGTCACGCGGGAAGGTGTCTGTCCACGGCACACCGAGCCAGAACGCGAGATCGTTGCGGATCTTCTGCGTGAACTCCTGATGCAGCACGAGCCGCGGCAGCTGCTTGATCTGATCCGCCCACGGCTCGCCCCAGCGGGCCGGGAACCACCAATAGCCGCGGTCAACCGTCCAATATTCCAGCGAGCCTTGCAGATTCGGGTTCCACGCACCGATCCACTCCGACACCAGGCGCGACATGCCTTGCGGGGTGGTGGCATGCGCCTGCAAACGCATCGTCAAGTTGCAGGTGTCATACATGGTGTAGGTCCAGGTGACGCCGGGCTGCCGCGCTCCTTTGAGGTCGATGTGCTTGAAACCTGGTGTGACACCGGATAATCCGTCCACCAAGAGGATGCCGTCTTGGATTCCGGGCCACGGCGCCTCCGGCCCGCACAGCGTGAACTTCGAGTTTCCGTCGGGGCTGGTGAACTTGATAGTGGGCATTGCGCCGTCCAGCAGATCGGCTGCGCCCTGGGGCAGAATCGTGGCGTCGTTGGTGGCGTAAATCAGAGGGTAGGTCGTCATCGCGGCAATCCGTACGGCCTTGGGAATTGGCGTCCGGCAGTGTTGGACTGCGCGGTTTGCTCGGTCATTAACCGTTGACGGAACTCGTCGGGGTTGTTGGCTTGCACGACGATCGGCGCGTTGAACTGCGAGCCGATCCGGTCCCCGTTGTGCACGTCGCCGCCGCTGGCCGGGGTGAGCGGCTGCTGGGTCTGTCCCGCGGTGTTCGGCGTTGATGGGCGCACACCCGCGATACCTGTCAACAGGCGGCCAGGCAGTGTTTTGCCCCACTGCGACAGCGGGCTATCGGACGGGATCAAGGTGCTGAGAACGCCTTCGGCGGCGATGCCGCCCAGCTGCCCGAGGTATCCGGCGGTGCGGTTCAAATCCTGGAACACCACCTGCATCGCTCCCCCGGCCGCTCCCCCGGCTCCTCCGAATGTGCCCATGTCTGCGCCCATCGACGCCGCCGACGCCGCTGCTGATTCGGCGGCGCCGATCAGGCCGCCGCCGAAGCCGAGCCCCGGTGATGGTGGCAGCCCTTCGTCGGGCAACCGCTGCGAGGCGCCGGGCTTAGCCACACCTTCCGGGGTGTGCGCTGAGCGGTCCTCGGCCGACACTTCGCTGGCCTGGGTGCCTTTGTTGCCCGGGCCCGGCGATTTCGGCGCGCCGACCGGCAAATGAGGCTGCCCGCCTGACTTCTGTTGCGGCGCGGCCGGTGGTTTCGGCGTCGGCGGCGGCGGCTGCGTCGGGTCACCGCCGCCGACCAAATAGACCGCACCACCGTGATTGCGATGCAGGGCATTACGGAACGCATAGACCGCGTCCTGGCCGCCCATCGCGCGCACGTCGTCGGCGGTGAGCACGTGTTCGCCCGGCGACAGCCACGCTGGGATGATGTCGGTGCCGGCCGGGCCGCCGGCAGCGAAGCGCGGCGCATCCATCGGCGCGAGATTCACCGCCCCGGATGGGGGCCCCATCGGGTGCGGTGGCATCGGTATCGGCGCGTGTGCCGTGGGCGGGCTGGCGCCCAACACGTTTGACAGATCGAGCTGTTGCCGATTCGGCGGGGCTGTCGCTGGGCCGCCGAGCATTCCCGGCAGACTCAAGCGTGGCCCAGACGCCCGGCCGGTAATAACTCCGAGATATGTCTCGATTGCCGGAGGTACCGGCTGCTGAGGCGCCGGGATCCCGGCGGCCTTGTCAACCACGCCGGGCAGCGTTGGGAACGGCCCGAGCTGAGGCAGGGGACCGTGGGTCAGCGCCGGCTGCGGGGGCTGGAACATCGCCGGCGCCGGTGACGCTGGCCCCGGCGGTGCTGGCGTCGGTGGTGCTGGCGTCGGCGGTGCGGAAGATGCTTCGGGCGCAGCCGACGCGGCGCCTGTGCCGGTCGGCGAACCATCGGCCGGTGGGGCCGTATCGCCGCCGGCTCGCCATCCGGCCGTGGCGGCGCTGCTAGGCGGCAGCGGTGTGCCGTAGTCGCCGAGGTCTGCGTAACCGCCGGGAGCGCCGAAGTCCAATCCAGCGTCCAAGCCGTAGTCGGCGCCCACTGCGCTGGAGCGGATGGCGTTGCCCAGCATGGCGCCCTCTATCGGGCCGATCGCCAGGTCGGCGAGGAAGGTGACAAGCCACTCCCCTAAGCCTTTGACCCCGCCGGAGAGGCCGAAGCCTTCCGCGAGCGGTGCGCCGAACCGCAACCCGCCGAAACTGTTCGCGCCACCGCGCAGCGGGTGAAAAGCGCCCCGCTCGGCGTCTTCGAGCTTGCGCTGCGCCAGATCGCGCTCGGTGTGCAGGTGCTCGATCTCGTGGTCGAGCCGATCCCGCTCGGACTGCTTGGCGGTTGCTTTGAGTTCGTTGCGGCGTTCTTCGGCGTCGTGAATCTCGTTGTCGAGATGTCGCAGCCGTTCCCGCGCGGCCGCGACTTTCTCGTCGTCGCGCGTGTAGTAGCCCGGCTGGCCGCCGGGCTGGTCCTGGCGTTGCGCCGGCCGGGATGCCGGCCCCGCCGATGCCGCCGCCGCCGAAACCTCCGGCGCCCCCGCCGAAGCCGCCGCCTGCGCTGTAGCCGGGTGGGCCTTGCAGGTCGCCGATCGGCAAAAACATGTGATGGTCGAACTGAGGGCTGTTCGCGCCCGCAGCGCCCGCTCCGACAACGAAGTTCCCGTGCGAGCCGCCGGCTTCGGCGTTCTCGCCGTCCGACAGCGTCATGGCGGCGTGCCCGGCGTTGCCGCCGCCGTGGTCGTACCAGCCGACGCTGATCGTGCCAGGGCCGCCGATGCCGGGCCGGAACCCCAGCGACGCCAGCCATTGGCCCATGTTGACGGTGGTGGGCAATCCGACGTTAGGGATGCCGAGCGCGCCGGCGATGACGCGGCCCACCATCCCCGAGCAGTCGTGGCGTGTGGCTTGACTGTAGGGCGTGCCGATCATCGAGTAAGCGGCCTGCACGTCGGGTCCGATGGCTCCCCCGCCTTGACGGTGCAGCGCGCGCCGGAACGCGTACACCGCGCCGTGACCGCCCATCGCGTCCACGTCGTCAGCGGTGAGGACGTGCTCGCCGTCTGCGCCCCAAAACAGCGCCGAGTCTTTGCCTTTCGGCCCAGGAGCGCGCAGCGGGCCACCGCCGGAGTGGCCGGCGAGCTGATGGTAGAGCCCTACGCCCGCGCCGCCTATGCCGCCGATGGCGGTTCCCCAAGGCCCGAACACCGATCCGAGGGCGGCACCGGTCGCGGCATCGGTGCCGACCACGGCCGCGCCGTGCCAGAACCCGCTGGGACCCGTCGCGTGTTGCAGCGCGTCACCGCCAAGCTGCGCGCCGAGAGCCAAGGCGCCCCCCTTGGCGAGACGTCCCAAAGCGCCGCTGAGGCGCCCGTCGAGGCGGTGGCCGCGTCCTCCTCGGCGACGATCGTGCCGAGCCCGCTGGCGATTGGCGCGAGAACGGTTTCGGCGATCTTGGCGGCCTTGAATATCGCCCACGCGCCGCCCAGCGCGCCGAGCGCGTCGATGACGCCATGCATGATGCCTGGATGCTGCGCTAGGGCGTTAGCTACGTCCTTGACGACGTTCAGGGCGGTCGTCGCGGCGGGCAGGAAGTCGTTACCGATCGCAATCGCGGCCGCCCCGAACGCGGCCTTCGCGTCACGCATTTTCGCGTTGAGAGTTCCCTGGGATTCGTGGAATCCCTTGACCGTTCCGTCCGCCTCCTGGGTGCTCTCGGCGATCCCTTTGATCCTGCCGTTGACCTCGTCGGTGTGCTCTCCGGTGATTTGCAGCGCGACCGCGGCGGCGGACATTGTTCCGGTCACTTCGTTGAGTGCCTGGTTCAGCGTCTCCAGGGTCTGCCGGCCGCCGGTTAGCCGCTTGCTGAAGCCTTCGACCTTGTCGTCGAGCGCCTGGTATTGCTTGAGCTGCGTCGCGTCCTGCTCGTTCGACTTACGAACAACCATCTGGTATTCGCGGTGCCCAATTGTGTGGTTGTGCAACGCCTCAGCGGCCTGCCTCGCGGCCGGCGACATCTTGGTCAGCATCTCGTTCATGTCGTTGACCGCTTGCGCGCTCTTGAGCACATCGCCGGTGTTGAGCAGCTTTGTCGACGGGTCTACCTTCTGTGCGAGCGTGTTGTAGAGGTATTGCATCGTGCCCGCCAGGCCGCGCCCGTTCGGGCCGCCGAGCTTCTGCGACACGTCGTCTGCGTCAATCCCCCACTGCTGCATCGCCTGCCGCGCCGGAGCGTCCGCCCCGGACAGGGCGCGCATCGCGTTGTTCATTTGCTCGGCGCCCTGAGCCGCCGACGTACCAGACTGGGTGATCTGCGCCAGCGTCCCCCACACATCAGCCAATGAGAGGTGCAGTTGTGCGGCGGTCGGCTCAATCGTGTGTAGCGCGCCCGCGAATTCCTGCAAGGGAACCTTGGATTCGCCGACCGCGGTCACCAGCTGCGACATGACTTTCGCCGCCTGGTCGGCCGGGATGTGGAAGTCCTGAAGCGACGTCGTCAGCACGTTGACGACCTCGGGCAGCGGCGCCTGCTCCGCGTTGGCGCCCTGCGCCGCGGCCTGCAACACCTTGAACCCGTCGGCGGCCGAGTATCCGGCCTTGGTGATGGTGTACATGCCCTCGGCCAGCTCACCGGCGGTGTAGCCGACTTGGCCGGCCAGCTTCAGAATGCCGTCGGAGGCGGTTTTCAAGTCCTGTGCTGGAAGGCCGGCCGAGGCATGCAGTTTCATCATCGCCTGCTGGAAATCGCCGGCCTTCTTAGTGGTTTCGACGAACGCCACACCGAGGCCAGCTACGGAGGCGACACCGATCGCGTTGAACACCTGGCCGGCGCGGCTGGCCGAGGTCGCGCTCTTGTCCATCGCGCTGCCGAGCCGGCTGTGCGCGGCCTCGGCGGCGACCATCGCATCGACGTGATCACGTTGTGCTTTCGATGCGCGGGCATGCGAGTCGGCTAACGCCACGTTGGCTGCAGCGGCCTTGCTGCTGTCGGCGCCGTATTTCGCGGTGGTCTCGTTGAGCCGCTTTTGGGCCACCTCGACTTGGCCCATCGACCGCATCATGCGCCGCGCGGCTTCTTCCTCGGCGGCTGCCGCAGCACGGTATTCGTCTTGCAGTCCGCGCAGCGCGGCGCGCGCGGCGCTGCCGTCGATCGCCGACAACGCTCGTGTCAGCGCGCCGCCGAGGCCGCGTCCGATGTCGTCACCGGCGCGGCTGAAAATCGCTTTCGCTTCGCGGGCGGCCAGTTGGGCGGCCGCGACATCGAGCCGTGACTTGACATCTAAATAGACCGGCACGGCTCACTCACCGCCTTTCATACCGTAGAGGCCGACGCTTATGTGGCTTTTAGCGCGCCGCACTAACTCAGCGCGCTCTAACTCCTTGCGCTCAAGCAAGATCGCGTCCAATGGCTCCAACAGCGCCGCGATGTCTGGTTGCGGAGCGCCACGGTCCGCGCGTAAAGCCGCCAACTCACGGGTCATGCGCGCCAACAGTTTCCTGTCGTACGTCCAGTCGATGTAGGTGGCGATCACCTTCACGTCTTTGGGAGGAGCCCCGGCGGCCGGAATTCTTAGCAACTTGCCGGTGAGCTGCTTGTCCTCGCCGACATATTCAGCGACACGGAAGGTGCGCTCGGATGCTTCTTTAAATTTGGAGTTCTCTGGCAGCCCGTCGAGCAGCGCGAGCATTTCTCGGCTGCTCATCGTGCCCTGATGCCACTCCGCTATCCGCCTCCGGCAATGAATCTGTAGGTCGGCCTCAATCTGTGTCGGAAACAGCCTCCACAATTTGATCGCCTCGGTCACTTTTGGGGTCGGCTTTGCGCCGCTCCGCAAGCTCCCGGCCCATCTTCTGCCAGATCAGGGTCACGTCGACAGCGCGACCGCCCGCCGCCCGGAAAGCCTCGTAACGGTCCCCGAAAATCGCCCGCGCTAACTGAATGTTGTAGTTTTCCACGAGCACACCGTTTTTGCGGTTCGGTTCCTTGAGTTCGCCGCGGCGGATAACTTTCCGTTCTCGTCGATTTCGTCGTCCTCGCGGTCCCACGATTCCACTTCGAGCTGCAAAGCGTCGTAGCGGGCCAGCTGCTCGTCGTCGAGCAAAGAAGGGTTGGGTATCTCGAATACCTCGCCTTTGGGGGTGATGATGCGCTCGCTGGCGGTGAATCCCATGTATTCGGCGGCCTGTGCGCGCGCCGCCTCGAACGAATCGTGACTGTGGGAAACCTGCTCCTGCATAAATGTGTCTCCTGCCTGTTTGTCCTCTGCGCGGGTCTGCGTGGATCGCCGCGGCGGCCCGGCCACGGAGACAAACCGGCCGCCGCGGCGCGAATGTTCGTGTTGCGTTGTGTCAGGACGCGGTTGAGGTGAACGGAGCCGACTGCGGGCCGGTCACTGTGGCGTTGGCCCCTGTCGCGGTCACCTGAATCGCGTTATACGTGGTCGATGCGGTCAGGCCCGAAATCGTCAACGTCGTCAGGCCGCCCGACACCGACGGCGAACCGGACAGGGTTGCCGCCGACCACGCGCCGGTCGGTGTCTGCTGAATCTGCACCGAGTACACCGGGGACGTGATGTCGATCGGTGTCGGGAACGTGATCGTCGCATTGAGGCCGGTCACCGGCGTGACCGTGGGAACCGCGGTCTCAAACTGCAGATTGCCCGCTCCCAGCCATGCCGTGCCGGCGCGGCACACCCACATCGTCTGCTTGGTGAACGGGTCCGGCAGCACTTCGTAGGTGAGCTCCGAGGAATCCGGGTTCTTGCGGGCAAGCTCGTTCTTGCCCTTCTTGTCGGTGATGATGCGCGGGAACACGCGCGCCACCAGGTTCGCGTCGGTGTCAACACCGATCAGCACCAGCGTGCGCTCGCGTGGCACATCGGTGTTGCCGCGAGCCACACCGTAGCCAGGTGTGCCAAGCGCCGGGATCCCCGTCAGCGGGAGCTCGAACTTCAGGTAGTCGATCAGCGGGTTCGACTCGAGCGGAGTGAAGTTCACCTTGTCGTCGAGCTTGGTCAGCACGTTACGCACCGAGCGCACCAGCTGCGCTGATGGCGTCTGCTGCAGCGTTTGGTCCGGGGTCCAGTCGGTGGCGTCCTCTTTCAGCAGGCCGAGGTCGTAGAAGTTCACAGCACTGTTCGGTGACGTGACCAACAGGTCGCCACGGATCGACACGTTGTCGGCGGCGAACGGTGTGAACAGCTGCGCGGGTCCGCTGGCGGTTTGGACGGTGCCGAGCCCGACAGCCGGTGACGCCAGGTTGAACGTGCCGGTCGGATCGTAGTCGCGGATCAGCCCGTGGGTGATCTGCCAGTACCGAACATTCAGCGGGTTCAGGTTGTCTTCGAGGACTTCGGCCCAAGTGCCGCCGGTTGCGGGAAGTGTCATGATATTTCCTTTCGGGGCGCGATAGCGTCAAAGCCGAAAAACAGCAAGACGCGCAGCGGGTTTTGCGCAAACTATGCGGAGAAGCGCAAAGGCAGAAAGTATCTCGCGTAGTACCGTTTGATGAACGGGTCTTCGTAGGGTTGGTAGACCGGCATCTGATGTGTTCGCGGCCCAAGACCGCTCACCGTCGCGGTTTCGCCGCTAGGAAGCCTAATAATGTCCCCCATTGTGAGGCTAATGATCTGGTGGTGGGCTTTCCACGCCCACTCGTCACACTCGGCTATCGTGGCGGCCAGCGTATGCACGCTGATGATCGCGTTGCACCAGTACTTGTCGTCGTTGCCGGCGATGCCGTTGACGAGGTAGTACGGCAGCGCGACATCTGGCTCGCTGTCACCGGATCCGGCTCCCGGCTGGGGGCGCTCAGGACCGACACCTGCTGCGCCGAGCGGCAGCAACACGCCGATGCCGACCTGTGTCGGTGATGGCGTCGTGCCGTAGTTGAGGCTCACCGGCCGCGCCTGCCACGTGATCGTGCTGCTTTGAACGCGGCCGAGCGTGCGATGCGGGCCTGCCGCACGTCGCGGGCAGCGGCCGCGATCTCATGCGCCGCGGCGCCTTCCGCGGACAGTTTCGCGAAACGCTCCAGCTCTGCGCGCAGATGCGCGTGCGCGTACGCGACACCCTCGTCGGCCATCGAGTCGCGGCCGGTCGACGAAAACGATGGGCCGCCTTCGGCGCCGAACATGGCGGCCGCTTTGGTGAACGGCGCGTACTCGGGCATGTGGCTGGTGCCGATCTCAATCCACACGGCTTTCTTGTCGCGGGAGATGACACGGCGGCCGCCGTCAGGCAGCGGCTCGACGTGCACAGCGTTGCGGGCATCTCCTATTTCGCCTTCTGCTGGCGCCGCCCGGTGCGGTGGCCGGTCACCGAAAACCGGGGTGAGCGCCTTCACCTGCTCGCACACCTCGCGCGCCAGCTCATCCACCGCGTCTTGCACTTCCGCGCTGGCCAGCCCGGCGGCGAACTCGTCTTCGACGCTCACCCTGCCCTCCATTCGCAATTGACCAACACGTGATCGGGCAGGCCATCTATGTCGTAGTGGATTTGCGGCAGCCCGAGCACCTTGTAGTCGCGCTGGGCTTGCGGGTCCGCGCGTCGCGGCCTGATCCAACACGAGTTAGTGATCGTCGCAGCGACTTGGTCGCCGTTGTCGTCCACACCGGGCACGCCGACACCAGCAACGTATGGCAGGAACGCCCACGCCTGCTCGGCGCTGGTGATGGTGTCCGTTTGTTTCTCGATCGCGGAAATGTGTGTGACCGGCTCAAATACGCACCCGTAGACCCATACCACCGACTCGGTTGTGATCGGCTGATTCATCGCGTCAACTCGACCGGTGGGCGCTTTCGTGACCACGCCCAGCGTGTCGGCGCCGGGATAGCTAGTCATTGTCGTATTCCCACCAGTCCCAGCCGAGGTTACCGAACTGGTCCGACCATTGGGTCGGCCACCCTTGCTCTTGGTCCGCGGCGTAAAAATCGTTTGGGCGGCACGATGACATGGGCAGCGCCTCCAACGGGATCCCCAACAGCATCTTGTGGTTGTCGGTGAACTGGAGCGCTTTCATCGGGTCGGTGAAGCTGCCACCCTCAATGCGGTGCCCAACGGTGCGGGAAAACTGGCTGAGCTTGCTGTACCGCTGATAGCGCACGGCTGAGCTGACCACATCCCACACAACGAACTGCGCGGTCGGGTCGGTCGATGGCAACCCTGCGCCTTGCGGCCCGTTGGCGTATATCCACTGAGACGCCACCTGCAGCAGCAGGTGCACGATCGCCTGCTGCTGCGCGGTGAGCGGCGGCCCGTCCCACAACGCCAGGAACTCCTGCAAGTTGAGAAACGGAATCATTCACATTCACCAGCCCTCGATAAGCCGCAGCTCAAGCTGTGCGCCGGGGCCGTCCGCTATCGCGTACAACGGCAACTGCTGGCCGTTGCACGAGTCAATGAGGGGCAGCCGGCATATTTGGCCTGGCAGCAACCGGATACCGATCTGCTGGGGTTCTAGCGCGGCCGGGGCGCCAGCATTGACCACAACATTCGGCGCGGCGTTCCTATCCCCCAAACCGGCGCTGGAGTTGAGCACCAGCACCGCCGCAACGGGAGGCAACGCGATCTCGGTCACCGTCTCGCCGACGCTGATTGCCGGCGCGGTCATCCTGTCAGCCTGTCAGCCTAGAAGGTCGACGAGTTCTTGTTTGGACAGTGCTTCCAGTGCACGGCGGTCGTGGTTTTGGGCGACGCCATATTCAACCCACGTCTCCTTGGGGCGACCCGCGGCGGTTTTTTCGGCTCATCCGGTTCGGGCTGCTCACTGCCGGGACTGGCGACGGTCGCGGGTGTGTCCACTTCCTCGACCAGCCCGTGGGCGAGGAAATGAGCACGCTGCTCATCATCAAGCCACGGCAGCCAGCCGCCGGCGTAAACGTGATGGTTGCGGCCTGTCTGATCTTTGGCCACAACCAGAGGAGCGATCACACGGTAGCCACTCATTGTCAGAATCCCGTGATTTGGACGCCGGCTTTGGGTTCGATAATGATGGGAGTAGTGACGCGCCGGGCCCGGATACGCCAGCGGTCCTGTTTGTCCTCGCGCATCGTCTTCACCTGAATCATGGAGCGACCGTCGTCGTCGCCGCTGTTGTCGGACTGTGCGCCAACGTAGCCGGGCGCAGGCAGCCGCTCGTCAACCATCGCGCCGAACACCTTTGCGTCGAGAACCGCAACATACGGTGTGGTCGGCAAGTTCGGGGTTGATAGCCATTTCTTCCCCGCGATATTGGCTTGGAAGCCGATTCCCTGGAACACCGGCATTTCACGCACCCCGTGACCGAAATCTTCACGTGGCAACAGCAGCGCAAGCGTCGGGTCGGAGATCGCGGTGGCGAACGTGTTCAGGTCACAGAGCACCGTGTCAGCGATGTAGCCCTGTTTCAGCGCCCTCATCTGCTCCTCGGCGAGGAGGATGTCACGCAGAATGTTCGGGGCGCCTGAGCTGCCATTCCACGGCTTCGACGCGGGCTGTGTGGCTGTGATGGCGGCGACCACAGCCGACATCACCACCGAATCGACTTGCGCGACCATGCTGTTGACGAGCTTCGTGAATGCCCGCGACAGCACGTCGAAGTTCTGCCGGCTGATGTCCTCATCGGTGATGATCGTGTCCAGACCCCACTTGACCACGTTTGCGATCTGCGCCGGACCTGTGGGAATCGGAGACAGCGGGTATTCGTCGCCGGGTTGCACCGCTTGCGGGGTGTTCGCGGCGAAGATCGACTCGATCTGCTCGTAGATCACCGCGCCGTCTTCGGTGTAGAACTGGCCCGTCAGAACCTTATCGCCGACGAAAATCTGGTCGGCTATCGTCCGAAGGGCGCGCAATACCATCAACGGATCGTTGAGATAGCGGCTGATCGAGTAGACATCTTGGGTTGCTAGATTCCCGGTAGGGAAACCGGGTGGTTCGAGGAACGGCATCTCGACCTGGTCCTTTCCTTAAACTGGTGCCGCGCAACAGTTTTTCGTGGATAAAGAAAACCGGCGAAAACGGTTTTTCGCCGGTTTGGGGGTTTTCGCTTCCGTTAATGCTCGGCTAGGCGCACAACAGCAAGACCATTCGACGCGGCGCTCCAAGCCCTTCCGATGATCTGGGAATACGTAGTGTTCGAGCTGGCGTCGGCAACAGCCCCGCTGGCTGCTGCCTGAACAGGATCGCCAGCCGAGATCGATCCGGATGCGGCGAGCACGTGAACGCCACCGAAGTAGACGCTCACCGGCTGCCCGGCGACCGCGTTGTTCGCCGCGACACCAACCTCTGCGGATGTGGCGTCCGAGGTGGGCGCCACGGTCGGGGTGACGGTGCCTGAATTAGGCTGGCCGCCAGCAACACCGGGCGTGCCGGGAACCAGAGTCCCACCGGTGATCTGCACCAGTTGTCCCGCTGTCACCGCCGACCCGGCGACGCACGACGCCTGGGTGCCGGCGACGTAGAGGGGCACATAATCCTGTCCTGCCATGTCAGTTCACGCTCGCTTTCTTGGTGGGAATACCCAAAGACGCCATGATCCGCGCGTGCACACGTTCCTTGGCTTCCTGCTCAGGGTCGGGCGCTGCTTCGAAACCGACCTGTCCGCGCACACCCTGATGGCCGATCTCGCTGGTGGGAATCAAACCAGCGGCCAAACTTTCGAGAACCTGTTTGGTGCCTTCCCGGTCTGCTCTCAGCGAGTCCAGCCAGTGCTGCTTGCGGGCGGGCGCGATCTTGCCTTGCTGAATAGCCGCCATCACGATCCGCTCATCTTCTTCGGCGATCTGCCGGGCGCGGGCCTCCACACCCTGGGCGGCGGCTGCTTTCAGCTCGTCGAGTTGAGCCTGCTCGATCTGCACCAGGCCGTTATCCGCGCCGCTGGCGGTGACCTTCGCCGCGTCAGCGCGTTGTTTCAGCTCCGCTATTTTAGTGAGGATGGTGTCTTCGTCTGCCGACGCGTCAACACCGATCGCCTCCGCAATATCGGGTGAGAGAGCCACTATGGAGCCCCTTTCTGTGTCAGAATTTGTTGCTGCTTCGGTCTTGCCGCCGTCGTCATCGTCGTCGTCGTCGCTGATTTTGATGCCGAACTTCTTCGCAGCGGACTTGATGCGGTCCTTGATACTGGCTAATTCCGCTGCGCTGTAATCTTTCTGATTCTTCGGCATGTTGATGTACGACCATGCTGCGCGAACATGCTCAGCGGTGTCGATCGGGTATTTGCCGTTCTTCGGGTCCGCATACTTCACGTTCCCGTACGGCTTCGGGGTGTCGGCGGCCTCGATCACCAGCTCGATTGCCTTGCCGCCCATGCGCCCGGCGGCGGCGATGTCATACAGTCGGGCAACGTCCTGTAGGCTTTGCAGCGACTCGACACCAGGGCGTGTCGCTCCCAGCAGAGCCAACCCGGTCAACACGAACTCGTGCACGCTGCCATCAGGTGCGGTGTAGTCGTACAAACCTTCAATCGACCGGGACGGGTATGCGGACGGAAGAATCTCGGCCAGCCACTCGGGGACACCAACCATGTCCCCGATCAGCGCGCGACCGTCCTCAGATGCCCGCAGATTGTCCAGCCAGCCCACAGCCGGGTCGCCGGAGAAACGTGGATCGTTGTGCCCCAGCCTGATTACAGGCTTGCGCAGGATTCCTTTCTCATGGGCTTCGATCGCGGCCGCTATTTCCTTTTCGGTGCATTCCCATTCGCCGGTAGACAGATTCCACTTGCCCGTGCGCATCAGCTCCACACCGGGAACAGTTACGAGGTTCACCATAGTTTCAGTGCTCCTTTAGGGTTGCTCCTCGACCGCGGCGTTCGCCTGGCGTTGGCGGTGACTTTCGCACGCGACGAAAACGGTTGCTCCGGTTTGGCTTCCGTAATCGGCTCAGTGTCCGGCGGCGCGGGCAGCGGGTATTGCGCAGCATTTTCGCGTTGAAGTTGCGGGTCAACGGCAGGCAAACCCATCTGCTGGCGCTCGAAGGCTTCCAGCCGCGGGTCGGGGGTGATCAGGCCGGCGTTGACGAGCATCTGCAACGCGGCAGCCGAAGCGTCCTGGCGTGAACCGATCTCCTCACACACCAGCATCGGGCACGGCTCATCCTCACCGAAGTTGATATCCACAAGGTCTTCGACGATGTGCGCCTGGGCGGTGTCGCGTATATCGTCGGCGACCTGCTGGACGCCTTCGCTAAACGTGTCAGCCTGAACGCTGGCCAGCGCGTAACTTCCGCCGCGGTCAAGGTTGAGGAAATGTGCCAGTGCGGCCAGAGCCATCTGCTTGTCGTGATACTCGACGGCCTGACGGATAAACCCAGAGGGCAAATTGCCTTCGACGCCGGCCAGTTTGAACTGGGCGCCGAACGGCAATGCCACACCGGCGTTGTTGCCGCCCCGATACTGGCGTGCGATGTCCAAGTACGGTTGCAGCGATTGATCGCCGACGCTGGCTTCCGACACCGACTCGGGCGCGATCACCACCGGGACACCGACACCGTTACGCCGCGCAGCTGTGGCCTCGATACGAATGAACTCGTCTTTTAGCAGCCAATGCTTGTAGGCGGGACGGAACAGGCTGTTTCCGATCCACTGGCCGGGGTCTGGGTCGCGCACATACACCACGAGGCGATTGACCGGAATCTGCAATTGCAGCCCCTGCATGCCTCCGGTCACCCCCAGGGGAGTCCCGAACGATGTGCCGGGCGGGAATTGGGTTATCCCGATCAAGCCGCCGTCTAAATCGATGTCCCAATACGCGATCGTGGACGACGGCCGCGGCGCCAGCTTGCGCAGATACGCGCGGCCATCCTCTCCGATCCGATACACCTGCTCGAACACTTGGTGACCGTACTGCAAATGCCGCAATGCCAGCTTAAGATGCTGCGACCACGAAAACCTGTCCCTAATACGAGGCTTCGGCTTCGACTCGTCAGCGCCCACGATAGGCAGCCCGAGGTTAGCGGCGACAAACTCGGTGACCTCATCGCGCGCACCATTGGGGTCGATTCGCCACGCGGTGCGCAACACCGGCAACGCGATCGCGTAATACACGCTGGCAAGGCGTGAATCTTCCCGCCACATGCGCGTATACGTGCGGACACTGTTCGGCCACAGCAGCTCTGGAACCTGCTCGAACTGGTCCCACTGTGAAAACGCCGACAGCATGCCAGGGAACGGGTTAGCGAACCCGGCTTCAGTTACCGGCACCGCTGTCTTCGTGTTATGTCCAGCTACACGCCGCGGAAGACGCTTCGCGGGGGTCCTAAGTGGTGCTGTAGCGGGAATACTGCGCTTCGGCGCCATATATTCCCTCCTTTAGCCTTAAAACAGGACTAGAAACGCACGCTCATCGCATCGAACTCGCGCTCAAACACGTCCTGCGACGACTTCGGCTCCTGCCGTTCCATCAGCGGGGACGGAGCCCGCTTCGGCGGCACACTGAATGTCAACAAACCCCAATGAGCCAACGTGACCGCCATCAACTGCACAATCTGGCCGCCCGGCGACTTATCCCACGCGAAACGGCCACCCGGCAGCTCTCGTTTGACGGCTGAAACGACTGACGAATCCAGAATCTCCTGTCCCGGATGACTGATCTGCCCAGCCAGCACCGCTTCGAGGAAACCCTCGCAGGCCATCGCCAAATCGGAGGCATTCGTCATGTGCGGTTCAATGCCCGCCTCAACTAGATACGGCCTCAACACCGCAGCGGGGGAACGCTGGTCGATCACCAGCGCCACCGGATCAGCCTCTGTAACAACATCGACGATCCGCTCCGCGACCTCAGTCGGTGCACCCGACCCGCTCCAACCAATCTCGACGTGCACACCGCCGCCGCTTAAGAATTGCGCGCCAGAGATTGCCCACTGCTTGGTGACTGGATCGCGGTCCACGCCAAGCACCTGCGGATAAAGACCGGTGAGCGCAGGCGCCCGGTCAGCCAGGCTTCCCCACAGATCAGCACCAATAGGCGGCTGCGTGACCTCGGCCAGCGTCGGCCAGTCACCGATCCCCAACCGCTCAACGAGGAAGATTTTCGGTGTGTGGATGAGCGCCTGATACTCGTCTTCAATGTATTCCGGCGTTATCCGATAACCCATGCCGGGATTGGCGCGGGCACGCTCCCTTGGACTTGCGGGATCGGCCCCCTCCTCACACGAAAATTCGGCATAACACAGCCTCGGACTGCTGCCCTCCAACGCCCGCTTGCGAACACTGGCGAACACATACCCCTTGTCGTGGACCTCTTGGTCCACAGCGCTGCCCATGTACCACAGCTGCGGGTTAGGCCGCGCCGCCAGCGTCGGCATCAGCGCACCGATCGACGCGGACTCAAGGATCATGGCCTCATCGAGAATCACGCAATCACCAGACAAACCGCGGCCGCCGCCCTTGGTGCGCGTCTTGAACTTCACCCGCTGCCCCGTCGCGAGCTCGAAACCCTCCTTACCGTTTGACCGGCTCACCGTGAACTTCTCACCCGACGCGTCCAACCACTGCTCAAGCCGGCGCATCGTCTCCATCGCCGTGTCAAACAGGTGCGCCGAGTAGACGATCAGCTCCTCGCCGAACAAGAACAGCCCGGCAAGAATCCGCGCCTCAGCCAACACCGACTTGCCATTCTGCCGCGGCACACACAAGCCGACCTCGAACGCCGACCATCTGCCGCCCGCCAGCTCGCCTAGACTGTGCTCAAGGATGAGCTTTTGCCACGGGTCAAGGACCAGTCCCACCGACGCCGCGAACTCGACAGCCTCAGCCGCCGCGCTTGTCACCGCTGGCGGTACCACCAGAATCCGCGGCGTCTGGTCGCCCAGCAGCGGCTTTTCGCTGACGCTCAGCACGTTTTCGGGCAAGTTCGTCCCTCTTGGAGATTCGCGGCTTCTCAACGGCGTCGATCTGCGCGAGAACGTCCATCAATCGCGCAGACAGCGCCGCAACATCACGCGACGACTCGCAACCGTCGATTTCAGCGGCCAACTTGTCGCGCAGCGCCCGCAACGTGGCCGCGCGATCACCACGCCCGGCCACACCAGCCAACGTCTGCCGACGCACTCTCACCGGACCGTCACCGCCATGTTTTTTGCTTCGGGGAGAGAAATTGGTGACCCAGGTGCGGGTCGCTGGGGTGGGGGGGTGGTCGAACATTTTTTCGGGGGTGGTTGCCATGCGCCCATCTTCGGTGGTCAGAGGATGTGGGTTGGTTTGCTGACTGGTTGATCGGTGGCGGTGTTCACCACGGCCATTGCAGGGCTTGGTGTCCTAGGTCGAGGATTGGGTGTTTGCTAGGTTTGCCGGTTAGTGCTGGTCTTAAATGGTCGCGGGAGCCGTCGCCGCGTTCGCTGTTGCAGTGTGTGTAGCAGCCGGTCGGCGAGTTTGCCTCCTGCTGAGCGGGGCAGGCTGTGGTCGCCGGATAGTCCTTGGCTGAGGTACATGGGTTCGCCGCACCACCAGCATGGGGTGCCGTCTACGTGGTTTCGTTTGAGGCGTGCGACTTGTTGTTTGTGTCGGTATCCCAGTCCGCGTTGGCTGGTGGTGAGTTTGTGGGGTGCCATCGGATGCCGTCGGATTGGGTGGCTGCTATGCGCTGGGTTTGACGTGGATGGTGAGGGTGCCGTCGTCGTTGTGGGTGACGGTGGTGGTGATGGGTAGCCGGTCGTGGTTGTGCAGTGCTTGTGCCATGTGTTCGGCGAGCTGCATGCCTTCGTCGACGGTGTAGATCCGGGCGGCTGCCGCGGACCCTGTGGGTAGCTGTTGCATGGCCGCCATTTGTTGGAGGCGTTCGCGTAGTTGTTGCACCTGCTCCGGCGTGATCGGCGTCGTCATTCGTGCGGGCACTCCGGTTTGACCTGCGTGATGGAGCGGATTGCAAGCTGTGACAGATGGGCTTTCATGTCGTGGTCGACGGTGAGTGAAAGCAGGCGTTTGCCGCAGTGTTGGCAGTAGATGTTGGCGACCTTGTAGCCGTCTTGGTCGGCTGCTTTGGGGTCGTCGCGGTGGTTGATGGTGTAGCCGCGGCGCTCCAGCGTGTGTTGTGCGGCTTCGGCGAGGTCGGTGGCGAGTTTGCGGATTCGGCCTTGGGATTCTTTGGACTGATTGAATTGGCTGAAGTGCATGAGCCTGCGTGGCCGGCCGTCTGGGTGCGGAAGGTTGTGCCAGGACTCGGCGAGCAGTTTGGTGACGTCTGGGCGGGGCATGGCGTGGCGGGCTTTCTGAGGAGTCGTTGGGCGATCAATCCCGCGACAGCAGCGTTGGGCATGGGAAGCTCCCAGGTGTTGGGCTGTGGTCGCGCGAGGCCGGTTCAACGTCTACGCATGAGAAACGCCACCCGGTTTTGGGGACACGTGTGGCGTGGTTTCAGATGTTAGCTGATGAATTACAGGCGTGCAATTAGGCTGAGTGCACGAGTTGTTGGGCGCGTTGGTGTGACACGTCGAGGACTTTGCCGATGTCGCGGACGGTTAGGCCGTTGGCTTTCAGTTCTCGGGCGGCGGCCCGGTATTCGGCGGCTGCTTCGGTTTGTGCTTGGGCGGCGCGGCGTCGCAGTTCGTCGGCGTGCTGCAGGTGTGCGCTGACGGAAGTGGGCAGTTCGATTTTGACTTCGACGTTGAATGAGTCTTCTGGCACGTCGAGGTAGACGGCGATGAGGTCGCGTGCCATCGGCTCGACGTCGGTGAGCCGGCGGGCCTGGGTCGGTAGTCCTTCATCGGGGTTGTTTCCGAGGCCAGGAATGCGGATGAACCACCATCTGCCCTCGTCGGGGCTGGCGATCGCCGTGTAGGTTTTCATCGCCACCATCCTTTCCCGAGTTTGATCTCGCATTCTTTGTAGATGCCTTCGGCGTCGCGGTTGATGATTTCGCGGTGGCGTGGTATGGGGATTGGCGCGCCGTCGAGGTCGTAGATGTCGTGGTTGCCGCCGTGGCGTTTGATGGTGAATTGCATGTTGCGCGCTTTGGCTGCTTTTTGGATTTTCTTGATGACTTCTGTCCGTTTCGGCATACTACCAGTCTAGTCTGGACTAGACAAATCTGTCAAGATCGGGCTAGACAAAAACGGTGTTCATTCGAGCACTCCAGCGGGCAGACGGCGTTTAAAGCATCCGGCTCGGGCCGTTTACCCTGCGCCGCCGGCACACAAGAAACCCTCTTGCTCTATTCCAGTACGCCGGCTGGAAGCTCGTAGCCCAATACCTTGGCTAAAAACAGGAACCGCTCAGGGCCCCAGGTGGTGCGACAGTGCTGGCAGACGCAGCCGGCGGTGGTGATTTGGAGTGCTGGCTGGCGGACGAGTTCACCGGCGGAGTCATGGCGGTAGATGGTTTTCTTTCCGCATGCCGGGCAGGCCGCGGGCAGGTGTTTGACGGGTGTGTCGGTGAGCATGTTGGTGATGCGTTCGGCCCATTTTCTGATCGCGCCGGTTTTGTCGTGGATGTCGGCGACGTCGTGGGGGCGCCATTTTCGGCTCTGTATGGCCCGTAGACGCAAGAGATTGTCACTGGGGTGGATAGTCCGGCTGGGTTGCGGTGGTTTTGCGGCCAGGAGGGCTCCCAGTGGGCTACTGTGGCGTCGATTTCGCGTAGCAGGTCGAGGGCGTCGATCCACGCGGGTGGTTGGGAGGCTGCGATTCCGGTGCGGTCGCGTTTGGTGCCGGGCACGGCTTCGCGGAGCTGGTCGTAGAGGCTGTCCAGCCACACGATTCTCGTGCCGGTGTGCTGTGGTTTGGGATCGATGAGGGCGCTGATGGCGTAGTCGAGCTGTCGGCGCGCGTCGGACAGCGGTGAGCTTCGCCTACGTTTGGGTGACGCCATTGGTGCTGTGCGTGGTGCGCTGCTCATAGCGGTGTGCGCCAGTCGAGTGCGTCGATGGCCGTGTCATGCTGCGCTGTCATTGGGCGTGCTCTGGTTGGCGGCTTGTTTGAGCAGGTTTTCCCACTCGTCTTGGCTGGCTGGGGTGGTGTGAGCGTTCAGGGCTGCCCAGTAGGCGTTGACGCGGTGTGTGGGTGTCCAGTGCGGTGGGTAGTCGGCAGGTTCGGCCGCAGGCGGCGCGGGCGGCAGTTCGTCGC